>DASTLH010000101.1:0-5216 GCA_035715145.1 Patescibacteria group bacterium | reverse complement strand
GATGAGAAGAAAAAAGAACCTAAAAGGGTAGGCGGAGTTGCAGTACCTTTTTCTGTTGATAGAGAATCATCAGAGCGTCACAGGGTTATCCCACTAGAATCTTACCATGAATATATGAATGGGACGCAGGTTGATATTTCTCATGGGATTACTTATGACATAGTTTCTGAGGCAATTGGAGAACGTGTTACAGGCTATGAAATGGTACTATCAGAGCACGCACATCCAGAAAATACTGCTGCAATTCGTTTGGTTTTTGATGACTATAACGAGGTTGTAGGGGTGGATATTGCTTGGAATCCTCGTCATAAATGGCTTCATTTTTATAAAGAGAAGACAAAACCAATACTTTTTACCTTTCTTGACTCAAAAGGTGAAAAAGCAAAAAATTTTTCAGAGCTACTTGCTTTGAGAAGGTGGATAGGTGGAGAAAGTGAGTTTTTTATTCACGATGAAGAACATACGTTACATATTAATATTAGAGAAAAAGATGAAGAGTATCCAGATGGAATGGTTGTGAAATTTTTAGAGAGGTTAGTCGGGAGAGAAAGTTGGTATGAGATGTATTCTGGGTATACAGAGGGGCGAGGAAAAATTTCATGGACTGGAGGGGCAAATTATCCTTATAATGCATCGCTTGGGGAGTTTCAGCCTGTTAAAGTACCAGGGTACGATGTTGATCTCTCAGGCCAGCCTCTCAAAATTGATCTTGTTGAAGGTGCTTTGAGAGAAATTGTTGATTTGTTCCCTAATCCAGGGTCACAACATTTTGCAATGCCAAATAAATAATTTTCTTACCCTTTTCTTCCATTTTTCTTTTCTATTCCTGCAAAAAACCCTTAAAAAACACTTGACATAGCTTTGAGGCTGTGGTATAAACATACTTACCTTAGTGAAAGAAAAGAAAAGAGGGTTTTATACCCGGTTCTTTTTTTTTGATAAGCACCTGCCATTATTTGAATGCCCATGCCAAAGACACATCAAAGCATTATAAGACAAAACTGGGGGAAGACATACTCCACCTTACCAAAACTAGATCTTCTTGCTATACAAAAAACCTCTTATCAGTGGTTTTTAGAAAAGGCAATCGGTGAAACACTTCAGGAAATCTCTCCAATTGACGATTTTACAGAAAAAAACTGGTCACTTACTTTTAAAGACTACAGGATTGGCAAACCATCAAATACTCCTCAGGAAGCAATGAATAAAGGAATTACTTTTGATGCTCCTTTATATGTAGAAGCAGAACTTCTCAACAAAAAAACAGAAAAGATTATTAAGCAGGAAATCTTCTTAGGAGATATTCCTCAAATGACAGAACAAGGAACATTTGTCATTAACGGAATTGAAAGAGCAGTCGTTAACCAACTCGTCCGATCCCCGGGCGCTTTTTTTACCGCAACAGTAGACAGTGTGACCGGCAGAACTTTATACAATGCAGAAATCAGACCAGTTCATGGTTCATGGCTGGAATTCTCAACAACCAGACATGGGACAATAACAGTAAAAATTGACAGACGAAGAAAATTCCCAGTAACAACTTTCCTTCGAGCTCTTGGTTTGGCAACAAATGAAGATATTAAAGCAAAATTTGCTCAAGTAGATTCTACAGAAAACTTCATTGAAAATACTCTTACAAAAGATGAAACAGCATCAGAAACAGAAGCGCTTATTGAAATTTTCCGAAAGATGCACCCTGGAGAACCAATTGTTCTTGATAAAGTCCGTGAATCACTTCACGGTCTTTTCTTTAATAACAGACGATATGATTTGGGTTCTGTTGGACGCTACAAGGTAAATAAAAAATTAAAAGATGTAGAAGGCTTTAGACCAACAGAAGAAAGAGTGTTAACTGTTGATGACATTGTTGGAACTCTCTCTTACCTGATTGGGCTTACAAAAGGCGTTGGTGTTATTGATGACATTGATTCTCTTGCAAACCGACGCGTGAGAAGTGTTGGAGAATTAGTAGCAACGACAGCATTTAGAGTTGGAGTTCTTCGACTTGAGAGATCTGTTAAAGAGAGAATGTCTCTTATGCAGACAGATCAGCCAGTTGCTCTTGCTAACCTCATTAATGCACGACCAATTATGGCAGCTCTCAATGAATTCTACCGAACCTCTCAGCTCTCAACTATTTTAGATCAAACCAATCCCCTTTCAGAAATTGACAATCTTAACCGTCTCACAGTGATGGGAACAGGTGGTATCTCTCGAGAAAGAGCAGCTTTCTCAATCCGAGATATTAATGCCTCTCAGTATGGCAGAATCTGTCCTATCCGGTCTCCTGAAGGTCCAAACATTGGACTTGTTACCTATTTGGCTCTGTATGCACGAGTTAATGAATTTGGATTCTTGGAAACTCCTTATAGAAAAGTTAGTGTGTCAAAAGGGAAAGCAGTTGCAACTGATGAGTTAGTTTATCTTGATGCAGAAGATGAGCAAAAGCACTATATTACTCACGCAGGAGTATTAGGTGAAGGCGATGTTATCGTTGCAGATAGAGTTCCAGCTCGATACAGAGGAGAATTTATTGAAGTTGATAAAGATCAGATTGAGTTTGCTGACGTGACCCCACGACAAGTTGTTGGAACAGCAGCTTCTCTTATTCCTTTCGTTGCTCATGATGAGGCAAACAGAGCGCTCATGGGAACTCACATGCAATGTCAGGCAGTTCCATTGGTCGCACCAGAGTCTCCAGTTGTTGGAACAGGAATGGAAGGTGTTGTTGCTGAAGTTATGGGAAGAGTGACAAAAGCTCCATTTGACGGAGAAATCTCTTTTGCAGATGCAAAAACAATTATTCTCAAAGGTAAAAATGAAACAAGAACCTACACATTAGAAGCTTTCCAGAGAACCTCAAATGCAACAGCATATACTCAACGAGCAATGGTAACAGGTGGCCAGAAAGTCAGTAAAGGCGATATTCTTATTGATGGCCCAGCTGCTCAAAATGGAGAATTGGCTCTTGGACAAAATCTTGTTATTGCGTATGCATCTTTTGAAGGTCTTGGATATGAAGACGCTATCGTTATTTCAGAAAGATTGGTAAAAGATGATGTCTTATCCAGTATTCATATTGAAAAATATGAAGCTGCTGTTGTTGAAACAAAGCTTGGACCAGAAGAAACAACTCGAGATATTCCAAATGTGTCAGAAGAAGATTTAGCAAATCTTGATGAAGACGGAATAGTTGTCGTTGGAAGTAGTGTTGGACCAGGAGATATTTTGGTTGGAAAGATCGCTCCAAAAGGAGAGACAGAACTTACAGCAGAAGAAAGACTTTTGAGAGCTATCTTTGGAGAACAGGCTCGAGAAGTGAGAGACACATCTCTGAGAATTCCTCATGGAGAAAGAGGAACAGTTGTTAATATCCAGGTTCTTGATCGTAAAAAAGGTGATGAATTGGAAGCTGGAACTCTTCGAAAGATTATCGTAGAGGTTGCACAGTTTAGACATGTAGTTGTTGGAGATAAGCTTGCAGGACGACATGGAAACAAAGGAGTTATTTCAAGAATCCTCCCAGAAGCAGATATGCCTTACTTGGAAGATGGAACTCCAGTAGACATTATTATTCAGCCTATCTCAGTGCTTGCTCGTATGAACTTGGGACAGATTTTAGAAGCTCATTTGGGACTTGCAGCACGAAGACTTGGTATGAAGGTTGGAATTCCAGCATTTGAAAAAATTGATGAAACACAAATGGTGGAACTCATGAAAAAAGCAGGAATGCCAGATGATGGAAAACTTACTCTTTTTGACGGAAGAACAGGTCGACCATTTGAAAATAAAGTAGTGGTAGGTATTGAATACATCATGAAGCTTATCCACATGGTTGAGGATAAAGCTCATGCACGTTCAACTGGACCATACTCTTTGGTTACCCAGCAGCCTCTTGGAGGAAAAGCACAAATGGGAGGACAGAGACTTGGAGAAATGGAAGTGTGGGCACTTGAATCTCATAGAGCACAATATGTTTTGCAGGAAATGCTTACCTACAAATCAGATGATGTGACCGGACGTACAAAGACTTTTGAAGCAATTGTTAAGGGAACACAAATCCCATCAGCAAAAGTTCCAGAATCATTCAAAGTTCTTGTTAAAGAATTGCAGTCTCTTGGATTATCAGTTGTTCCACAAGGCGCACAAGTGGTTGTCGATGAAGCAACAGCACCAGCTGAGGCAACAACAACTGATGACATGGGTATGCAGGAACCAACAGCATCAAATGAAGATTTGAAAGAAGAACAAACTGAAGGAGAAGTAAAAGAAATGGAAGAAGCACTTGGTGCAGAAACAGTTGTTGAGCAGGATGTAGAAATGGGTCTTGCAGAACAGGCTGAAATAGGAGAAAATAGTGACTCCCAAGCAGAGACAACAGAGGAGGCTGTGGAATAATTATGGATCAAAAAATGAAAAAAATGAAAGACGTTACATTTGTAGATTTTAGTAGTCTTAAAATTTTGCTTGCTTCAAAAGAAGACATGCTCAACTGGTCTTATGGAGAAGTAACAAAGCCAGAAACTATTAACTACCGAACTCTTAGGCCAGAAAAAGATGGTTTATTTGACGAGAGAATTTTTGGACCAACGAAGGACTGGGAATGTTATTGTGGAAAATACAAGAGAATTAGATACAAAGGGATTACTTGCGATAAATGTGGAGTTGAAGTCACTTTAGCTCGTGTAAGACGAGAAAGAATGGGTCATATTACTCTTTCTTGCCCAGTTTCCCATGTTTGGTTCTTTAAAGGTGCATCAAGTCCCCTTGCTACAGTTTTGGATATTTCACAAAGAAGCCTTGAATCAGTTATTTACTACGCTTCCTACTTAGTTGTTGGAATCGATGAAGAAAAGAAAAAAGAAGCACTTGAACATCTTTCAGAAACTCTTGATAAGAGAAAGCTCGCTCTTGAAGAACAAAAGAAAGAAGAAGAAGCAAAATTGACCTCAGATGAGACCCAGCCTGCAAAGGATACTACCGAACAGAAAAAACTTATTAATGAAGAACGATCATTAATGAATAGACAAAAAATTGCACGCCTTAATGAGCGATTTGCAGATGAAACAAAGAAACTTGAAGAAATTTCATCAGCTCTTGCAAATCTTTTGAAGAGTCTTAAAGTTTCAAGTGTTTTGTCTGAAGATGAATACTTCAAGATTTTAGAATATGATATTCCAATCTTCTTTACCATCAAAACCGGAGCAGAAGCAATT
>DASTLH010000100.1:0-2152 GCA_035715145.1 Patescibacteria group bacterium | reverse complement strand
TAATCAGGTCTGGCTGCCATGACAGTTCTGTCAAACTCTTCCATTTGCTCATATGTGTTAAATGCCATGTATCCATATCTGTTGCCTTCTCCTGCATTATATGGTTGGGTCAACACTCCTGCTGCAAAAGAAAAATTTTCAGGAGTAATTGTCATGCGGATAACCGTAGGGATCCCTTCCTGGCGCTGTGCATATTCTTTTGCTGATTGTTCGTAATGGGCTAAGTCATCTTGTCTGCCAAAAAAGACACCAGGCTTGTATTCCATAGATCGTCTGCTGCTTGACTGATTGGGTGTATTGAAGCGTGACGCAAAAGCTGCCTCAATGCTTGGTGAGGTTGTTGCACGGGTAATAACAAGAGGTGTTTTCATGAGAGAAAGTATACAAAATTTTTGTCAAAATTGCAACTATAGGGTGTATTTGTGGGTGGACGGTAGAGGACTTGAACCTCTGACCTTTACAATGTCAATGTAACGCTCTAGCCAACTGAGCTAACCGTCCAGGTGATGACAATTATAGCAGAGCAATGAATTTTGGAAAAGCTATTTAAAATCTGCTCCGGCATATAACCCAGAAACAGAAATAAGAGGGTTATAGGTGTAGGTTGAAGCAAACATTTCCATTGGTCGTGAGTCTCCAGCCAGAACAATAAGTCTATTTCCAAAAAGTTCTTGGATCATTTTGTGAAAGGCAATATAGCTTGGCAAGTCCCTACTGGTAAATTCGTCAATTCGTGCGTCTTCTGTTATTTCCTGCCCTCTGAGAGTTAGCCAGTGGTCAACCATTGCTTGTCTGTTGGCAAGGGTTCGCTGCGCTAAGCGTTGATAGCGGGTTTCTCCAAAAATTTTTCGTGCTTCATCTCTTGCCGATTCAAATCGTTTGTCCCAGTAGGATTTTCCTCCGGCTAATTCCATCATGCCGGTGATTCTGACTTTTGGTAAGGCAGATGATGCTTCCATGGCAATTTCTATAACGCCATTTGTATTTTGCTTTACTTCTTGATGAAGAGATGTGCCATATGTTTGTGCAACGAGATGTTGGATTTTGTGTGCTAAATGATGAATGGATTTGTTGACTGTTGTTTGGAAGGCTTCCTGAGTCATTCCCCGGGTGTAGCCTAAAAAGTATTCATAATCTCCCAACCCCATAACAATCTCAGGAGCAACTCCAGCACGCGCAAATTCTGGGAGCAGTGCCTCTAGTGCGTCCAGAGTATTTTCTGCAGTCCAGGCAATGCCGTCTTTGAGTGGATCTGATTTGCCATATTCAATTGCATTGCCACCGCTATAGTAATAGGTATCTGGTGGACAGGTGGGAATATACAAAACAGGCCGTTCACCGGTTTGTCTGGCTCGTTCAATAAGTGCATTAATTCGGTGAAGTGTTGTTTCATCCGGTTTATAAAAAAACTCAAAATCTTCTATGGTATGAGTGGTCCCATCAGTCCCTGCAACAAATCGAGGTTTGTGATTTATTTTTCTCTCACCAAACCATGCGCCTGAGAGAAAACCTTCTGAGTGTTCTTCCTCAGTTGGTTTGGGTGTTGCGTCAAGAAAATAAGTAGTTTGTCCAATTAAAAATCCCCATGCTTTTCTAAAACTGTCAAAGCGCTGGTCTCCTGTTTTTCTCATGCCGCCCACAGTTGCTACTTGATATCCTTTTTCTGCAAGTGAGCTATCTTGTGGTGATAATTTTTTCTTACTCAAAATAATTTCTGTTGGAGTTTCACTTGATGTAACAACAAGCACCTGATGTGGCTGCATTCCGGCCTCAGATAAAAATCGTGCCAATTCTTCTTCTGAGGTAATAGCTGTTATAGGAAAGTTGTCATGGTGGGCCGTGAGTGTTCCATTTTTTGTGTCTGTATCCCACTGGGTGTGTGTCCCCTTTTCAAGCCATTTTGGTGGTTTGAGCCCGTCATATTCGGTTGGGTGGGTAATAAAATTTTCTAAAAATACAACCTCTGCAGGAGTTCTTCCCAAGAGAAAAACCTGCTCAACTCTGGTAGAGCTTATTGCTTGTTCTTGCGTATTTGTTTCTATTTCTCTTTTTTGGTGTGATTCTCTGCTCATAAACAATAAAAAAACCTCCCATGCGGGAGGTGTCTTGGAATTCCTCCACGCAAAGTTACTGCATGACGACGACAGCAACT
>DASTLH010000099.1:0-13999 GCA_035715145.1 Patescibacteria group bacterium | reverse complement strand
TGAGCAGCTGCTGGTTGTGTTCCAGCTCCTGCTTGATAGAGACTGCCACCATTTTGTTCTAGATATTGAACTTTTGTGAGAAGCATACCGAGTAAAAATGAAGCAATAATAAGCAAAATCACCAAAACAGGGGTAAAGGTTTTAGGCATAGGAATTTTCTTTAAAAGAGGAAGAGGATTTGAAAATTTTAATTTTTTTGTCACTGCTGCTGCTTGAGAAACTGTTGATTTTTTTACTGAACGAGCCTTTGCAATTGCCATAAAAATAAGTATATGCCCAAGCTCTAGCCATGTCAAGGGGAGATGTGTCTCGTATCTAAAATACTCCCAAGTTTTAAGATAACAAAGCAGGGAAGAGCCACTGTTTTGAAAAACAATCAATTGTGTGAAAGCAAAACCGTCTCGTGTTATACTACTTTTATGGATCAAGACGTCATAGAGCCAAAACCTCAATTCTCTCGTCTTTCAAATGCTGTTGTAAGTGTTTTTGAAAAACGGGAGCCTGTTAATAATGAACCTAAAATTAACGTAAACCGCTTCCTCTCAGAGATTGCCACCTGGTATGAAAAACTCCGAAATGCGATGGATATCCGTGAGGAAGAAGTTGTTCTCAAGTCAGCAATAGAGAGAATTCTTAAGCGTCGTCTTATCCTTGGAGGAGATGGAAAACGAGTTGCAGAGCCGCTTTTGCGAGAGTTAATCTGGGCACACTATTTTCCTAATAATAGTATTCCAGAGTCAACCGTAGGAAAGATTACAACAGTTATTGATTTGTACTTATCTCTTCGACGCCACGCGTTAGATGAAGGAATGGGGGAGAGAGAAATTAATGAGTGGATGTATATGGTTCTTTCTTGTCATATTGCCCGCGTATTGTCACCAAATGTTGAGAAGAATGCGATGAGTAATTTTATGTATCATATTATGCGAGACAGACTGGTAATACGGGACGATTCAGAAGACACAAAAAACGTTCAAATCTACCTTGCTGTCCGTCGGGCTTTTGCAAAAGATGATATTGCTTTTCTTCGGTTTTATCTTTTCCAACAGATATTTGGAGAACTGACAACAGAAAATATAGATCATGTAAAGCGAGTTTTTATTAAAGGATATGAAGAGATTGAAAGACAACTCAATTATCCATTAAAAGAAAAAATTTATATTTACACAAAACGGGTGACTCCTGTCTTTTTTATTCTGGAAGACGTATTGAGAAAAGAAAAACATAATTTCAGAAAGCTTTTGGATACTCCTGACGAATTTAAAAAAGAAGTTTTTGATGCCTGCAACATTCGATATAAAGGAATTCGAAAGAGAGTTACCACAGCAATTATCAGAAGTGTGGTGTTTCTTATTATCACCAAAGCGGTGATTGCTTTGGGAATTGAAGGAACCTATGAAAAATGGCGTTATGGCCATATTATGTATGGAACAATTGCTTTAAATACGGGTATTCCGCCTGTCTTAATGATTATTGTGAGTCTTTTTATTAAAACGCCAAAAGATGACAATTCTGAGCGTATTTTAGAGAAAATTAATGCAGTATTATATGAAGAAGATCCACAAATTACTCCTGTCAAAACCTTAATGCTTAATCCTCCCAAAACGCGAACTGTTTTAGGAACCGTCTTTACTCTGCTTGGGCTTGCTGCATTCTTTATCAGCTTTGGACTCATGATTTACATTCTCAACAAGCTGCACTTTAACATTGTTTCTCAGGGAATCTTTGTTTTCTTTATTACCATTGTGTCATTTTTGGCATACAGAATTAATCTGACTGCCCATCAGTATACTGTTGAGGCAAAACAAGGTCTTTTGACGCCATTTGTTGATTTTCTTATTATTCCTATTGTGCGAGTTGGTATGCGGCTCACAGAGGGAATTTCTCAAATTAACATTATTATCTTTATCTTTGATTTTCTTATTGAAGCACCGTTTAAAGCAATTTTTGGATTCTTTGAACAGTTCTTTTCTTACCTTCACGCAAGCAGAGAAGAGTTGGGGTAATCACAAAATAGTTACTAACTTACTTTTTTTTCACCTCTTGAAAAGTCTTTTATTTCGCGTTACTATTAGTTGCTATGTCAGACAAGACCTTCACAGACGCAGATTTTCAACAGGAAGTTCTAGAAGAAAAATCAATGCCAGTTTTGGTAGATTTTTGGGCACCATGGTGTGGCCCTTGTAAAATTGTTGGACCTGTTGTTGAAAAACTTGCAGAAGAATTTAAAGGAAAAGTTAAAGTTGGAAAACTCAATGTTGATGAAAATCCACAAATTTCAGGGCAATTTGGCATTATGAGTATCCCTACGCTTCTTTTCTTTAAAAATGGCCAAGTGGTAAAAAGTACCATTGGAGCACAAGGAGAAGAAGCACTTCGTGGCATGTTTACTGAAGTTCTCTCTGCATAACTCTTGTCTCTCCAGGGCATCTTTGCTAGGATAAAATGATTATGGAAACCATGTATGACGTTATTATTGTAGGCTCCGGACCATCTGGTTTGACTGCAGCTATTTATACCACTCGTGCTTCTTTGAAAACCTTAGTAATTGCTGGTGCAAAATGGGGCGGACAACTGCAACTGACAACTGATGTTGAAAATTTCCCAGGGTTTCCAGACGGCATTCAGGGTCCTGATTTAATGCAAGCAATGAGAAAACAAGCAGAGCGGTTTGGGGCAGAATTTATTGATGACAATATGACTGCAACTGATTTTACAACCCAGACAAAAGGGCCATTTACCGTGGCGGTGGGTTCTAAAACATTCCAGGGGAAAGTTATTCTTATTGCAACCGGTGCAGATGCCAAAACACTTGGGGTTACAGGGGAAGCAGCGTTGACAGGCAAAGGCATTTCATATTGTGCAACCTGTGACGGTGCCTTCTTTAGAAATAAAAATATTATTGTTGTTGGGGGAGGAGATTCGGCAATGGAAGAGGCAAACTTTTTGACGCTTTTTGCTTCATCAGTAACCTTGGTTCATAGACGAGATGAATTTAAAGCATCTCAAATTATGCTTGAGAGAGCTCAGAAAAATCCAAAAATAAAATTTTTGATGAATTCTCAAATTACTGAAGTGACAGGACAAAATCATGTCGAGGCTGTCAAAATTCAAAATACGACAACAAAAGAGACAACAGAGATGCCAATTGATGGCGTATTTGTTGCCATTGGACATACTCCTAATACGGCAATTTTTAAAGGCGTTGAATTAAAAGAAGGAGGGTATGTCAATGCCATGCATACGACTCATACGAATATCGAGGGAATTTTTGTATCAGGGGACGTCACTGACAATCATTACCAGCAGGCAATCACTGCCGCAGGCTGGGGTTGTATGGCAGCATTGGATATAGAAAAGTATCTTCGGGAAGAATAATTTTACCTTCTTTTTTAACTTCTTTTTGTTGACAAGAGTATAACTGTGTCGCATACTAAGAAAAGAGACTTTTTTGTATGCAACTAGATCAAAATCAACCAGTGGAAATACCACAGGAAATACTCAATTTTTTAGATGGCATTGTGCATGATGCTAATGTTGAGAAAACCAGTGATGAAGAGCATAAAGAGCTTCTCCAAGAGCTGTACAAACGTCTTGATTCTTTTCTGATTGAACGTATTGTGAGCCAATTAAGTGAGGCAGATGTGGAAACATTTATTTCCATGCAGGAACAGAAAAAACCACAAACTGAAATTCAAGCATTTCTTGCAGAAAAAATTCCTAATACCCAACAATTTTTTGCTCAATCTTTCTTGGAATTCAGAGACGCATACGTTGGGACCAGTTCTACGCTTGAAAAAATAGAACCCCATGATGAATTGCAAGCATTAGCAGATAAACCATAATATGTATGCCAGAAGTACGACCACACATAAATCCGCAGACTGGTAAATTTGACGTCCATATAAAAAATACCACTATTGGTGCGCAGGAAACTCTTAAAGGCACAGTCAATCAACTCGTAGATCAGGACATGAGAAATACCGGGCGATTTAATTTTCTTAAACGTGGTTGGTTGAGACTGTCTCAGCCATTTAGGAAAATAGGGTATGAAAAAACAGTAAAACAAGTCATTGAGAGAACGGGGAGTTACTATGTAAGTAGTGACGCAGTCAGAGAAGCAGCTGAACAGGCACAAGAAGATATTTCCGAAAGAAGAAGGCAACTAAAAGAAGAAGGCCTCAAAGATAAGCTAAAACCCACGCATTTTCTTGAACGAGGCAAGCTTGCGCTACGAAGGAAGACAGTTGCAAGAGAATATACAGCCCGTGCAGCTGAGGCTCTTCAGAGACAGGCTGGAACTCAGGGGGCGGCTGATAGAGAGCGTTTTCTTGTTCATGAAGCAACACAGGTTGCAAGAATGCAGGCAGAAGGTGAAGCTGCTTTTGAAACAGGAGAGTTGCCACAAGGGCTCGAGCTTCTTTCTAAAGGCGCAACTGATAAATTGGTTGCTGATGTTATTGCGCCTTTAGTTACTGGACGAAAAAGTAGACTTATCAAGAGCAATCTTTCTGAGGCCAATATTTACAGGGCTCTGAGGAAATTTACCCAGCGAGGTGATCTTCCTGAAGCAGATAAGGCAAAACTTGCCAGCATGTTTGGGGAAAAATCAACTGTGATTAAAATGAGGGCAGAAAACTTTGCCTCAGATGTGATTGCGGTTGCAAAGGCAATTCAAGAAGATGCACAGAATCGACATTGGGATGTTAGTGGCCTGAGTACAGACTTGATTGGGCAGAGAGTGGGAAGAATTCTTATTGCAAAAGACGATATAGCAAAAGACGCTCTTGCCCATTTTAGTTCATATGACCAATTGGTTGCACAAATTAATAATAGAGTGCCATTAGGAGCGGTAGCAGTAGTGGCGGCAGCCACTGCTATTGCCGGACAGTATGCAATTCGTTCTGGTTTACGGCATATTCCTTTTGTTGGAAGCGCGTTGGTAGGTGGATTGATGGGAGGAGTGGGAAAACATGCAGAGGTAAGCCGTACTGTCAAAGAATATCGTTTGGCAAAAGGAGAGAATCCCAGTAGTGTACCTGTTCCTTCTCCAGATAAGAAATTGAAGAAATTACAGGAATTTGATTTTGCAAGGCGAAGTGTTCATGATTTGCTTACTAATCCAACAGAGCAGCGAAATCCCAAAAGTGGTGAAATTACCAAAAGGAAAGGGTTAAATGTTTTAGCTCAAGAATACCAAGCGGCTCTTACTAGTAGAAATCGAGTAGCTATTACTAGAGCAGAAGAAGCGCTTTTGGAAGGAATAGGAGAAATTCAGGCGAGATTGAATCTTTTTGATGAAAGACGAACACATCTGGACTTTGATGGAAGTTCACCTATTGCTTTAATACAAGGGATGCTTGATGCCAAGAGGGCAATTGTTAGTAGCTATGGAAATTCACCTGCGACACAAGATTTGATAATGCAGAGGGTTGGTGCAAGTACCCAAACTGAAATGCAACGATTCAGGCAGCAAATGGGGACAACCAATGCTGAATTTAACAGATATAGAGCAATTGAAGTGGCAAAGGCAGCAGCAGTGGGTGCTGTAGCTGGTGCGGTTGTTGGATTTATTAGTCAGGAACTGGCTCTTGAGGGAGGAGATCTGCTTGCGTGGGCAGTTGAGCATGCAAAGCCGGTGATAGAGGAGGGAATTCATGTGGCTCAGCAAGGATTGGACGCTGCAGGCAATTTTATTCACAATATTCCCTCTGTTGGGGGAGCACTGGACGCAGCGGGGAATGCAATTCATCATGCTCCTGGGGTTGGAGGCGTAGTTGATGCTCTTGGAAACGCTGCTCATGGCGCTCGTTCTAATCTTGAGTTTTTCTTAAGTAGAGAAGGCAGAGGGCATGATATTTATAAAAATGGTGGGGCATTTACTGTGGAGCTTCAGGGTCATGGAGATGAAATTAGCATTGGACAAGATCATTCAGTCTGGCTTTTGGACGGATCAGGGACCCCTCATCTTGTCGGGGCAATTGATGCCAACCATGTCCTTCATACGACAACAGACATAAATCATTTGCCTCCAGGACTTGCTCATGAATTCTCTCAGCATGGCATAAAAGTAGAGCATGCTGATAGCTTGCAGCAGTATATTATGTCTGGAGAACCTCCACCTCCAGGATCTGGCTTGCCGCCAGCACCAGAGGGAACATATTGGGGAGTTGGGCCTGATGGGAAGTGGGATTTGGTTGATGCATATAATCCCCAACATATACTTTTAAGAGAAGTTTTTGTTGACTCAAAAGGATTTCATTTTGACCCAAATCATGTTGATCCAGCTTTGGGAATGCCAGAAGGAGTTCGGGGAATAACGTCTGAATCTTCTTCGATATTATCTCCTTTCCTTCACTCAGGGCCTGAGAGTCAGAGTTGGATTACTGCTCACCAGTTGGAGTTTTATGACAAACCAAGTTTTGATGGAGGATGGCATGCTATTGAAATTCAGGCGCCGCCCAACAGTAATTTTCTTCAGGTAGTTATTCCAGGGAAGGGAGATATGTATATTCATTTGCCAGCCAATCATCAATTACTTTTTGATCCCAACGATCATAATGCAAACTACACGTTTCAAGTACTCGACAAGTCAGGGCATTTGACGACTATGCGGGGAGATCAATTGTCTCAATTATTAGTTAATCAAAATGAGGTATCAGCAATGCATCAGGCTGGGGCAGGAGGAACAGAACTTGCTCCACAATTTAGAAGTGTTTTTACCATAGCTAATGATGGGCAGCGGGGAGTTTTAAGCTCAGTCAATCTGACAGAGGCCAATGGTGCGTGGGACACTAGTCATGTAGCTCATACTGCAACGATTTTTGGGACAGGAAGGCTGCCAACGAGTATTACAACTGGAGCAGAAAGCTCTCAGGTTCCTGCGTACCTGTACTATAATTCAGAGCAGCCTCTAACTCCTGCAGAAGAGTTGCAAGAAGGATTAATTATTGCAGGAGCAGGTGCAACACTGGCAACCTTTATGACGGCACTTCTTCTCAAAGCAAAGAAGAAGGAAGGGCAGGATATAGCATTTAATGCCTCTCTTACCAGCTTTATAGTAACCTCGGCGCTTCTTACCCCAGCCATGCCATGGCTTGGCGCTGCAGGTGTTCTTGCTGGAACAGGCCTTTTGCTGAGAAATATCGCAGTACAGAGAAAGAAAGCAAAAGCTGCTAAAGGGGGAAAGCAAGCAAAGGCACAAAATGCAATAGCAACTCCTGCCGCAGCCCCTGTTCAGCCACCGTCACAGCCTCCACCAACTAATGCACCACAGCCACCTGGTGCACCAAAACCATTAGTTGCTCCGTTTGTTGCAGCAGCTCTGACAGATACAGAACGACAACTTCCTACAGCCCAACGTGCAGATAAGATAGCGGCAGATATTGAAGCATTAACGAATGCAGATCAAAATGATGCTCAGAATTTTGCAAAAGCATACAACAAAGTTATTGCTCACGGGCTTGATGATAAATTGCCTCCTGAACTAGCTCAGGATCCAAATATTCAAAGAGCAAAAGAAAATTTTATCGTTGGGCTTGGGCAAGCATTAGAATCGACTCACCCTGAGTTAGGTATTTTAATGCAACAAATGCTAGCAGCACAGGCTGATCCGCAAAATTTTGCTCGATTACAGCAAGAATGGAAGCAAAAGGTTCTTGATATTTATAATAGTGAGATTGTTCCACAGCCTCCTCTCAGGCGAGATCCTGCTATACAACAAGCAGAGGCTGCTTTTGTTGGTCAGCTTGTTGCTATTGCAGACCAGCATAAAACTTCAGCTCCGACTCAGCAACCCCCACAAGCTCCGGGTGCTCCTGCTCCCTCAATAGCGGAGTTAGAAGCTGCTGAACAAGAGTTATCTGCATTAGGTATTACCGGCAATGTTGTTGATGCCCTCTCAGGGCCACAAAATGGATTTGGAGCAAATAAAGTAGAGATTTTAGCAAAAGTTCATGAGCTTTCTCCAGCTGAATTGGCAGCATTGCAGACAAAATTAAGAGGCATTACTGATCCTGGTGCGAGAGCTCAGGCAGTGAGAGATGCATACGATGCGCGAATTGCGGCTCAAAGTACTGGTCCACAATCAGCAGCTGGAGCTTCTGGTTCTTCCTCAGGTAGCGCAAGTTCAAGGAGTGCTTCTTCTGGCGCTTCTGGATCTTCACCTGCAACCTCCCCATCTGTTGGGGCAACTGGGCCGAGTGTGAATTTGGATACTCAGGCATTTGCGCGAGTAAACTCGCTTTTAGACACTCCAATGAGGAGTAAAGATGCGCTGAACGCAGAAATTGCAAAACTTCAACCAGACCAGAGAGATGCAATTTTTGGAGAAGGAGATCCAGCGAAAAAAGCAGCATTAATTGCCCAGTTTCTTAATCCAGCGCCAACAGTTCGCAATCCGTCTATCCCAAACTCAACACGATTTGTTGATACGGGAATGTATGCTGCGTTGTCTGATGATTTTAGACGTCGATTCCCAACGCCGGATAGTGTTAATGCCGCTTTAAGTCAATTGCCAGATGCCGAGAGACAAGATATAGAAAGGCAGATACATGCTAGCTCTACTGCACAGGAAGGGGAGAGAATTTTGGAACAAGCACTTGCCTCAACAACAAATCCTGCAATAGCTATTGATGCAAAAGCAGGTCTTGAAGCATTAGGTTTTGATGATATGCTTCTTTCTGAGATAAAAAGACCTTCACAACACTTCGTAGACAGTGACACTGATTTACTGGCTAGAATCCAAGCAATGACTCCTGCAGCACGAGCAAAAATGCTAGGAGAAATGAGAACTCTTCCTCACCCACTAGATCAGGCAAATTTAGTGTTGAGAGCTATAGCTGAAGATGAGATGAATAGACAATTCCAACAGCCTCCTGAGGCTTCTCCAATTCCTTATCGTCCACCGATTAGTGCGGTTTTTGGAGCACCAGGTTCAGCAGAAGGAAATGAGTTTAATGAAACTATGCCACATATGGCTGTAAGAGAGGGAGATTTTCAAAGATTTGTGAGAGATACGATGATGAATGAGGGTCAGCCAGTCAGTAGGGCAGAACTACAAAGACAATTTGAACGGTTTAATTCTGCACTGCGTTTTGCTTATAAAAATCCTGATGAGTCTGCTTGGGAGGACTTTAAGAAAAGATATTATGGTTTTTGGGGCATGACGCGAGAAATGCTAGCTGATGTTAGCCCTGAAAAGGCATTCGCGTACCTTCTCGCAGAGGCTCACAACAGCGAGCTTCTGAATCCGCCTGGAGTGACGCTTGCAGACATTCCTCAACGAGAAGCAGAGATTGCCAGACAGGAAGGGACGGCATTTAATCCAAAACAACAAGAAGAACTTGCTGCTCAAAAAAGAGAGCTTTCAGATGCTCAACGGTTGATGGTGGATACATTTCTTGCTCAAGAGTTTAGCTCTCGAGTTGAAAGCGGGTTTAGAGAATCGTTGCGCTTAGCTCTTCTCGCTGGAGATTCGACGCGCATTGAAGAACTGCGTCAACAAATAGACCCAAATGGAATTGCAAATCTTCCCACAGCAGACAGCTTATTATCTAAATTTGTTTTCTTTAGAGATAATAATAGGTTTACTATCAAAAATACCGCAGGGCATGTTGCAGTTGAAGAAGTAAAGCCTGGAGAAGCTCTGACTGATGAGGAGAGAAAAGATGAGATAAATTCTGTTTTACGGGCACTTAAACCAATTCCAGGGAATGTGGCAGATATGCCAACAGAGCAACACCCAACAGTTAATGGGCATCCACTAGATTTTGTTGCTGATGAGGCTCCCTTACCAGATCAAACTTCTACAGAACAGAAGTATAGTTCAGATGTTGAACGCTTGAGAGTTAAGGCTTTTGACGTCCCTATTTTATTAGCTCAGGAAAATTGGACGCCACCTGAGATTGTAGATATTATAGTTAAGGATTTTCATAAGGGAAGTCGTACGTCTGAGGAATATGATAGAGATGAAAATGAATATGCAAACCGTGTTGGATATACAAATCAATTTAATAGAATTATTGAAGATACTCTTATGGATTTTCCTGCAGAATTTGTCTCTCCTCGGTTGACTCAAGCGAGGCAACACTTTTACGAGGCTGTAGGAAATGTTTTGAGTGGAGCATATCCAGAATTGTCTGCGCTTCGTCAATCAAATCCTTCCCAATATAGAGAACGGGTTTTAGAACTTTACGGCGCAGAAATTGCAAATATTTTGCCCAACGAAAGAGACCAGCGTATAATGGATGCAGAGCTAGGTCTTATCTCTGCATTGGAAGAGGCAATTATTCACGTAGATCCATCAGCAGAAAAGAGACTTCATGGAGGAGAATCAGTTCCACTTCAAGAAGAAACAACAGAAAGAGAAACTCCACAATTAATTCAAGAAAGGGATGCACTTTCCGCAGCAGTGAGAAACAGAGGAGAGGATGAAGATCTCTTTGATGCTTTCTCTCGGTATCTTAGCCAGAGATTCAGCTTTTTAGCAGGTCAAGAAGATTTACTTGAAATGTACTTTGACGACTTTACTAATAATAATTTAAGTAGTGCTGAAAAAAATGAGTTGTTACAAAATTTACTCGATGAAGAAAATAATTTACGATCGCCAAATCCACCTTCACAGATGGTGTAATCTTTACTTTTTATCCTAATACGCTACACTTATAGTGTATGTCAAATCCTGATGCAATGACTGGTCCTATCCCCCCAAGTGCTTCTGGTGCCGATGCCATTCGCGCTCGTCTTTTAGCAAAACGTCAGGCGGTCCTTTCTCGTAGCGCACCAGGCATAACTGACACTTCTCCTCGTCCAGCGTTTCATCGGGCAACAGAACAGGCTAGCCATCGGGTAGTGTTGTCAAACATGAGGGAGTTGATTCCTCGCCTGGTTGCTTTGGAAAGAAAACCAATATCAGAAAGAACAACAGATCCAGACCGTCAAGCGCTTGCCGAGCCGGCACAACAGATGCAAGCAGTCCATCAAGAACTTCTTGCAGACATTTTGGGTGGAGAAGTATCACAAGAACAAAAAGAAAGAGCAAAAGACAGTATTGATGATTTAGCTGGTGCTATTATGCATAACTATGTTGATAGCCAGGACTCATCTCTGCGTGAAGAGTCTGATCGCGCGCTAGAAGAGGCACTCAGCGCTGCACAAGATGCTTTAGAAATTCCACGAGACCAGCGTTTGGATAGCAATAGTGTTTTAGGTGCATATATGGATAGGATTCTTGATGTGCCCCATACTCTTGAACAGGGAACAGATGGAACCTATCAGGTTGTTGATGCTCAGGAAGATATGGGTGCATTGGCAGATGATCAAGACACAAGGCCCTCTCCAGCAGAAAGATCACAATCACGGAGCGATCCTGACATAACACCCGTTCCAAGACATACTCCTCTTCCTAGACCTAGGCCAGAGGCTGGTTTTGTTGACCATAATGCCCCAACAGAGGAGACCCCAGCAGCAGAAAGATCCCGTCAGCACATTGTTGAGGTTGGTCATATTAGAAGGCTTTACGATCAGGTGAGGCGAGAAGATGCACGTCCTGAAGGAATGACGCAAGAGCAACGTCGCACAGTACAACGACAAATAGATACTATTCATCAAGCAGTGGTGCCTGGCCTTATGGGGATGACTTCTTATGAAGATATGCCACAACCAATACAAAAAGCTTTCGACAATCTTACCGCAGTGATTGCATATTATTACTTACCAGAGGGAAAACAAACACGAGATTCTGACGGACGAAATTCTGATACTGTCATTGAGCATGCTTACGACGCAGTAAAAGCTCGGTATAATCAGATGCGACTGGGAGAAGGTCCAAGAGCAGGAGGGGAGGCAACCTCAATTCAAATACTTGGCCATAACGTCAGAACATTTTTTACAAAAAGACGAATGCCATCATACAAGAGGTTTATGCAAAAATTTGAAAGAGAAGTTATTAGAAAACCGCACTATCTTCAAGAGTCTCATGGTGAGTATACCCGTGTTCCATACCCACGAGTTTTTAAATATGATTATTTTGATCCACAGGTTCACGGATCTTTGCGTGAGGAAGCACTTCATGCTTACTTGCGATTGCCAGCCTCGGAGATGACGTCTAATACCAGAGGTTTAAGTAAACAAGATATTACGAATATCGCTCTTGCGATCCAACATGATAGGTCACTGAGCGATAGCTCACTATTTGATTCTGATATTAACCATGTATCTGTTCCTCATACTGTTGAAGATAATTTGGTGGTATTTACCCCTAAAGCTATACGGACAGGATTAGAAAAAGTTGAGGAGCGAGGATTAAGAGAGGGTACTCCTCCTGGTTCAGAAAGAATGCAAGGAGTAGGAGATGAAATAAGCGCGTTGGGGCAGTTTCTCACTTTTGATGCTTCATGGAAAAATGTACCAACAGTAGCAGGGGTATTAGATAATGTGACATTTGGTCCTGCGACTTCTAGAAATTTTGATAGAAATCGTCCTTTGTTGATTGCGCAAACAGGTGCAACTAATCCGGTGAGAGATCCATTTCTTCTTCTACTCCCTCCCCATATGCAAAGTGAAACAATTATTGATATTTTTGCAAAAAGATTTCCCAATCTCACTATTGTTCCACTCACAGGAGATGGCAATGCTGCTCATTCCTTGACTAGATTTTATGTTGATTCATTGACACGGTTGCATACTGAAAGATTTCCAGAAGAGCCTGTGGGTAGTGCTGCTCGAGTTGGTCTTTCAAGAAGTGAAATGCCTCCTGAAACAGTTATCATGGAATCAACAATACCTGGAGATTCAAGTATTATCTCCTTTGTTAACAAGCCATCTCAAAAAGCTATTATTCCAGCAGGATCAGAGACTGGAGGATGGGTTGGTTTATTTGAAGGGACAAAAACAAGTGATGCTGCTGCTGCGGAATATGCGGCTACGTTTGCACAATTTTCCACAGAACCACTTTCTACGGCAGCTACCGCTGAAGAAAAAGCAAGAGCAATTCGTGAGCGAGTGCAAACTCGCTGGCGATATCATTCTATAGGGATAAAACAATTTGAAGGAATTCGTCCAACAGGAACTGTTGCAGAAGTAATTGATGATGGACAAATCGGAGTTACCAGGAAACGAGTACGAATTGAACGAATGCCTGGAAGCGCAGATATGGTATATATTCGTTTTACAGACGGAACAGTTGCTCCTCTGACCTCTTTGGCTGAAGTAGAGAAAGATGAGTATCAGCGTACTCGTTTGCCACATGCTCACAAAGGGAAAAAAGCTATTGCTCGAGATTTAGTAGAGTACACAAGAGTAAACCTTTTGACCCCCGAGCAAGCAACTGAGGTGAATATATTACTTGAGTCAGTAGTTACTCCACAAGATTTGGACGTTTTGATGCTCCGTCTTGCTGGGAGAGAGTTAGATAAAAAATTGGCATCACCGACACTGAGTCCTGGTGCAAGACAAAGACTCTTACAAAAGAAAAATGAACTTGAAAGATTTGGAATCTTAACTGATGGGTATTATCATGGATTTAATCATGAAGTTTATGGATCTCTTGTTGCAAGTTTACCTGTAAAAGAAAGGAAAAAGTTTGAGAAAGATCACCCTCCACAAAATTACACAGGATTTTCTTCGGGACAAATATCTGATTTCCTTGGAGGCTTAACTACAAAAGAGAGAGAGCGTATTGTCAAATCATTACCTCCTCATCTTCGTGAGTTGAATCAGTACTATATTAATAGAGCATATGGATATGGAGCTGCAACAAGAAATAAAGGTACTGTTTTGTATCAAGATGTTCGTCCGGGGGAGATGATTATTATTGCTTCTTCTGCTATTCCACCAAAGATTGTGGCAAATGCAGCGGTTAGATCAAGTGATCCAGCTGAGATTGCTCAAACAGCTGTTTTTGTTGCTAATCAAAAAGTATTCCAACATGATATTGCGGCCGTTGTTTTGCAGGCATAAAAACAGCTTGGGTGTTGACACTCAGTTGAGGCTATGATAA
>DASTLH010000098.1:0-4020 GCA_035715145.1 Patescibacteria group bacterium | reverse complement strand
TTACATTTGGAATTATGATTTTTGTTTTTCATGCTTCGCATGCACTTTTTCAGACAGGGTGGTTTGTAGAATCTGTTGCTACAGAGATATTAGTTATTTTTGTCATAAGGACCTCTCGAAGTCCTTTCTTCCTGAGTCGTCCAAGCTCTTGGCTTTTTGCGACCGCAAGCATAATGGTTCTCTTTGCGATGGCGTTGCCATTTAGCCCTTTAGCAAATTCTCTAGGGTTTGTTCCTTTGCCACCACTTTATTTTCTTATTTTGATTTTACTCGTGATAACATATATTCTTTTAGTAGAAGTTATGAAGAATATTTTCCTCAAGAAGTATACCCTCTAGTGTACAAAAACCCCCTTACGAATAAGGGGGTTTCAGTATTCTCGAATTGAGAAATTATTTAGAACCAATCTTGTACATTCCTGTACCACAGACTGGACATTTTGCTTTCATTGCAGGCTTACCATTTTTCATGGTAACGTGTTCTGGATTTTCAACATCTCTTTTAGCTCTGCATTTTACACAATACATTGATGCCATAGTTTTCAGTCACCCCCTTTCAAAAGCCCATTAATACCTGAGCATTCCCAAAGGCAATACTAAGATATGATGAGTTAAAGAAATAAAAATAGCAAGTTGTAAGATGAGAATGGTAATACTGAGGTAAATTGTTTTTTGAAGATCGTGAACAAGGGAAGTGTTGGGAGAGGTAATGTATTGAGTTGTTGATGGGGTTTTTACTGGTGATGAAGGAGCAAAGGTATAAGAATAAGAAGAAGACGATACGTTTACTGTATGTTTCATATCAGTCTGTTTTTTCTGTTTGAGTGTTTTTCTTTGTTTACTCATGCTAAAAGCCTAGGTTACAGTATTGACACATTCACTGTCAAGAGGCTAAGATAAGGCTAGATATGCTTATAGGGATTCTTC
Source organism: Patescibacteria group bacterium (assembly GCA_035715145.1). Taxonomy (GTDB): domain Bacteria; phylum Patescibacteriota; class Microgenomatia; order Levybacterales; family UBA12049; genus DASTLH01. The sequence continues at coordinate 3,094 of DASTLH010000098.1, read as the reverse complement.
TTTCATTTGTTATTCTTTTATTTCTCGGGCTTTTGGCACTCACTATTTTTGTTCTTAGGCTATCTGCTCACTACAATCATTTAATTAAAAATACAAACAAAAGAAATCTTCAAGAAATCTTAGACATACTTTTGTCTGATATAACATCTGCAAAAAAGGATATTGATATGTTACAGAAACGGTGTGATACAATAATTGAAGAAGGAAAATTACATATCCAAAAAATTGGGTTGTTGCGATTTAATCCCTTTAAAGATACCGGTGGAGATCAAAGTTTTATTCTCGCTCTCATAGACAGTAATGACACTGGAGTAGTCATATCAGGATTGTATTCCCGCGCTGGAACCAGATGGTACGCCAAAAAAATAAAGAATGGAAAAGGAGTAGAGCACGAACTTTCAGAAGACGAAAAAAAGGCAATTGAACAAGCGAAGAAAGTATGAATAATAAAAAACTGACAATAGCTCTCATAAGTATTATGCTTTTTGTGGCAAGTGCATTTGCTTCATATGCAGTTTTCTCAAATTCTCCGTTGACAAAAAAAGCTATTCCAGTTTCCCTCCCAAAAGTTTCTTCAAATGGTACTGTTGTTTTTGACAATTCACTTCCAAAAACACAAGCTTGTCCAATAAACGGTGTATTGTATTCAACTCAACAAGAAGCTTGGTGGAAGCTTCATCGTCCACTTGGGGTAATGATAGAAAACAGTACAGATGCACGTCCTCAGTCAGGTATCTCTTTTGCTGATGTCACGTATGAAGCAATGGCAGAAGGAGGAATTACCCGATTCTTAAATATTTATTACTGTCAGGATGCTCCAGAAGTTGGTCCAGTGCGATCTGCTCGTACAGTATTTGTAAATCTTGTTTCAGAATATGGCAGCAATCCCTTGTATGCACACGTTGGAGGAGCCAATACTTCAGGCCCCGCAGATGCTTTAGGACAGATCTCAGATTATGGTTGGGATAGTTATAACGATCTGAATCAATTTTCAATTGGGTTTCCAACCTACTGGAGAGATTACACACGACTTGGTCATGATGTTGCTACAGAACACACGATGTATTCAACGACAACAAAGTTGTGGGATTTTGCAAAAGCTAATAGAAATTTGACAAATGTTGATAAGGACGGAAAAGCTTGGGATACTAATTTTGTTCCTTATACCTTTGCTGATGATGCCCCTGCTTCTCAGCGGCCATCATCTCAGTCAGTTCATATGGAATTTGGAAACGGTGGATCTGATTACTTTGTTGACTGGACGTATGATCCAAAGACCAATTTGTATATGAGAGCAAATGGTGGAAAATCACACATAGATTTGGATACAAAAAAACAGCTTTCTGCAAAAGATGTAGTAGTTTTGTTTGAAAGTATTTCTAATGTGGATGATGGATATGAAAATAGCCTTCATCTTTTGTATGGAGATAAAGGGACAGGAAAGGCAGTTGTGTTTATGAACGGAAAAGAAACTAAAGGAACATGGAAGAAAATATCCAGAACATCACGAACCCAATTATTTGACGCAAATGGATCTCCAATAGCTTTCACCAGGGGAAAACTCTGGTTTGATATTCTGCCCCTCAATGGAGTTCTGACAGTAAAGTAAGGGAGGAAGAATATGTTAGCAGATTTTATAACTTCAAAATCACGTATAAAGCTTATCTCGGTTTATCTTGCAAATCCGTTTGATATGTATCATGTGAGAGAATTGGTAAGAAAAACAGGAGATGAGATAAATGCTGTGAGGCGAGAACTTGCCTTTTTGGAAGAACATGGTATTCTTTCAAAAGAAAAACGTGCCAACAGAGTCTACTATTTTCTCAATAAAGCATACCCCTTTTATAATGATCTTTTAATACTTTCTACCAAAACAACAGGGTTGGGAGGAGATATCCTCAAAAACCGTATGAAGTTGGGAAAATTAAAATATGTTATGTTTTCTGGAAAATACATTAAACACCAAAAAATTAGTCCAGAAGAAGTTGATTTACTTATTGTTGGGACAGTCGTGTTGCCAGAAATTGCTCTTTTGGTACGAAATGAAGAAGCGCGAATGGGCGTTGAGATTAATTATACTGTTATGACAGAAGAAGAGTTTGATTTTAGAAAAAGCAGAAATGATCCATTTATTGAAGGAGTTCTTAAGGGTTCAAGAATTACGTTAATTGGAGATGAGGAGCAAATGCTTTCATGAGACGTCATCCTCGTATCATTCTCTGGCTTATTATCCTTCTTACAGTTTTAGGGGTGCTTATTGATCTGCCACCTGTTTCTCTTCCTCATGCGTCATTTACTCTGCCGCTTCTCAATAAAAAAATAGCGTTGCCTGCAACGTATACAGGTTTGTCTTTTCACTTTGGGTCAGGACAAAGTCAAATCAATAAAGATTTCCAATTTAGAAAAGGACTCGATTTGGAAGGTGGAACAAGTGTCACTCTCAAAGCTGATATGAGTAAAATTCCTCAGGATAAGAGAATAGATGCACTAACTGGAGCAAAACTTGTTCTTGAACGGCGTGTTAATCTCTATGGCGTCTCTGAACCCACAATTCAGACTGTCACAAGCAATAATGACTATAGAATTCTTGTTGAATTGCCAGACGTCAATGTTGCACAAGCTGTTTCTCTTATTGGCCAGACAGCACAACTGACTTTCTGGGAAGCTGGGACTTCAACTGCTTCTGCTCAAGAACAGGCAAAATTTCCGTTGGGAATGATTCAGGTTATTGGCCCTTCAGCTGTGCAGACTAGTCTGAGTGGAAGTGATTTACAAAGTGCAACCGTTTCATTTGATCAGAATACCGGAAAACCAACCGTGCAGCTTGCTTTTACCAATGATGGAACAAAAAAGTTTGCTGACATAACAAAACGAAACGTAGGACGAATTGTTGCCATAGCTCTTGATAACCAGGTCATAGAGGCCCCACGAGTCAGTGAGCCAATTCTTAATGGTAGTGCTGTCATTAGTGGTGGATTTACTACAGATACAGCTCACCAGTTAAGTATAGCCCTTCAGGCTGGTGCTCTTCCTGTTCCTCTTACCATCCTTCAGCAGCAAAGTATTGGTGCAACACTTGGTGCAGATGCTTTGG
>DASTLH010000097.1:0-1834 GCA_035715145.1 Patescibacteria group bacterium | reverse complement strand
TTAAGAGTTTCTAAAATTTCTTTTGCATTTGAAACTCTATAATTTATTTCTCCTGATTCATAGGAGCGACGGTATTCTTCTACGAGTTCTGAAAGTGTTTTGCCACTATCTGTGAGTACTTTCATAACATACACAATGGTGGTCAGTTGGGATTCTGCATTACCGTTTGATTTGTAGAAATAATGCGCTGAAGATTCTCCTCCAAAAATGCCACCGGTTTGGGTGAGTGATTCGGTAATATATGCATGCCCAACCTTGGTAATCTGGTATTTTCCGTTATTTTCTTCAACTATTTTTCGTGGAGTAAAAATGTATCTGATATCAAACAAAATAGTAGAGCCGGGGGTTTCGCTTAAAAGAAGCTTGGAGATAATTGCTGTAATAATAGTTGCTGGAACCACTTGTCCTTTTTCGTCAATAAAGAAAAGTCTGTCTCCATCTCCATCAGGAGCAAGTCCAAAATTTGCTTTTTCTTCTAAAACTTTCTTTTGTAAATCTTTTAAATTATTAAAATCTAGAGGATCTGGTTGATGCACAGGAAACGTTCCGTCAAGCTCAAAATTCATTTTTACCAGTTCTGAGTCAATTCTTTCAAATAAAGGCTCAATGTAGGTTGCTCCCATAGCGTTTGCTGTATCAGCTACTACTTTGAATTTTTGAAGCTCCATGTTGTCTATCAGGCCAAGTGCATCTGTTACTTCATCTGAAATAATGTCGGTTCTGGAAGTTACTTGTCCGTCAAATTTTTTATCGATAGTCACTTCTGAAATTGCCATGGTTTTAATGTCTTCCATGCCGGTTGATTTGCCAATTTTTACCAAGCCTTCGCCTGTATTTCTGACAAATTTAATACCGTTATATTCCTTTGGGTTATGAGAAGCAGTTATTTGGATTCCGGCGTCATAGCCTTCGTTGTAGACTGAGTAATAAAAACTTGGAGTAGAAACCAGTCCAACGTCAATAACGTGTGCTCCGCAGTCAAGAAGGGTTTGTTTGGCAACTTCAAAAAGAGATAGACCAGAAATTCTCATATCCCGTCCTAAGACAATAGTGAGCTGTCTGTCCTGTGCAATTGTTTGGGTAAAAAATTGATAAATTGCCTGAATAATTGGGACAAGTTTTTTTTCGTCTAATTGGGTTGGGTAGATTGCTCGAATGTCGTAGGCTTTGAAGATTGATGAGTCAATGTCCATGAAGCTATCTTAAATGGAAGCAAGAAAAAAGTCAATGGCAGAGGCAAGAGGTTGAGAAAGTGTTCCTGTCTTTTGTCCAAGCTCCATGCTAAAGAGTTGTTGATGAAGTGAAACAAGTTCTTCTTGTGAGAATGTCTCTGCTTGTTTTGAGAGTTTTGTTTTTTGCCATGGGGCAAGACGGACAACTTCACTAATTTGTGCATTTGTTTTTACTCCCAATAGTTGTCGCATTTGTCTGGTAAGCATGAAAAAAACATAGCCTGCTTCTTGCTGTTCTAACAGTTGATGATAGAGTTTAAGGAGCATCTTCCCATTTCCTGGTTTTATGTTGTCAAGAAAGGTAAAAACAATCGTTGGTGTCTTAAAAAGGGTGACTGTTGCTCCTTTAAAAAAAACAAGTTGTTTGGGAGTTAGTTCTTTTGATTCCCAAATGGTAATAAGTGCTTCTTTTTGAGAAGTAAGATAGGTGGCAATCTCTTCAATTTCTTTTGGAGATTTCCTTTTTGAGACAAGTTCTTCGATAAAAATTGGTTCCTGTTCTCCAAACAGGCCATTGCCTCCTATTATCTGCATTAAGTCAACAAGACTGATAGATATCCCGTCAATTGTTTTTTTGCTTTGAATTTTTTGTTTTTCTGAAA
>DASTLH010000096.1:0-3488 GCA_035715145.1 Patescibacteria group bacterium | reverse complement strand
ATGCCAAAATCTCTCAAATTAACAAAATTAATTTCCAAAAGTCCTTTTTCTGTGGCTCTTTTAATAATTGATTCAGAAAAAGGTCCGGCAAACATCTCTGGGAAAAGCGTAATAATTGAAATTTTCATATTAATTTTTTTGTAAGTAACTAATCAGCTTTTCTAATTGTTTTGTTGCTTTATCGATTGCTTCAAGCGAAATCTTATTGTTTGTGTCATGGTAATTGGGAGCAATAGGAATGCCAAAGTAGAGTGTTTTCATATTGTATTTGTGACCATAAATCCATGTCTCATCTTCTGTTTCTTCATATAATCCCTCTTTAAAGTAAATATCGTTTCCCAGTGCTTCTTTAAGTAGCTTTTCATCAAGGTTATAAACATTTCCAATATATGCGTCTTTTTCTTGTGCATCAGTTGTGGTATCTACCACTATAACAATTGTTTCTTGAGAAAGTTTTTGAGCAACCGCATCTGCTCCGTCAAATTCGAGTTCTTCAAAATTAGTAAAATGAACAGGAGTTTTAGTATTTCGTGATGCTTGATATGCGGCAAAAACACCAGCAAAATTGTCTACCAGGCCTGAAAGGTTTTCAGTATCCATAAAAATAGACATAACCGGTCTTGCTAAATCAAAATGTGCTGAAAGAATAATTTTCATAAAGGTATTGTATCAAATGGAGTACGTGAGGTGGAAATTACTCTGCTAATGCAATTTGAACTTTTTTTTGCTGTTTCATTGCTGGGATTTTCATGACGTTTCTGATTGCTCTGATAACTTTGCCATCTTTGCCAATTACTTTTCCCATATCTTCTGGTGCAACATGAATGGTAAGGGTAACAACACCCTCTTCATCGGTTTCGTCAACAGAAAGAGCGTCTGCATTATCAACAATTGCGGTAAGTAAGGTAAGAAGGATATCTTTCATTATTTTGATTCTAACAAAGTTTTAACAGTTGGACTCATTTGTGCACCAACAGATGTCCAGTATTTTACTCTGTCCATGTCAACTTTTTTATCTGCACCTTTTGCTGTTTTTGTGTACCAACCAAGGATTTCAACTGCTTTTCCATCACGTTTATCGCGCTTCTCTTTAACGATGACGCGGTATTTTGATTCACCTTTTCGACCGGTTCGCATTAATCTGATTACTAACATAGTGTTATTATACTATTATTTGCCTTGCTTCTCAAGTGCAATTTTCGCTGCCTCCTCTTCTGCTTCTTGTTTGGATTTTCCTTTGCCCTGTCCCCAGAGCTGTTCTTTCACATAAACGCCAACGGTAAATATCTTTGCATGAGATGGCCCTTCTTCCAAAAGTACTTTATACAGAGGTGCTGCGTGATGTTTTGCCTGAACGTATTCCTGAAACAAACTTTTTGGATCTTTAAAGTCTTTTCGTTTTACGAGTTCCTCAACTTTAGGGAAAATAGTGTCTCCAATAAAGTCTCGTGCAGCCTCAATCCCCTGGTCTAAAAACAATGCTCCAATAAAGGCTTCATAACTGTCTGCAAGAAGACTTTGGTTTTCTCTTCCTTGAGAGTCTTCCTCTCCTTTTGAAAGTTTGAGAAGTTGGCCAAATCCTAATTCTCTGGCTACTTCTGCTAAGGATTTGGTATTTACCAAAAGAGAACGAAGATTGGTCATGACTCCTTCATCAAATTCCTGATAATTTTTGTAAAAGAATTCTGAAACAACAAATGAGAGGATACTATCTCCTAAAAATTCGAGTCGTTCGTTTGATGGCTCTTCACTTTTCGCCTCATTTAAATAGGATCTGTGAGTGAATGCCTGATCGTATAATTGTGGGTTTTTAAATGGTGGTAATGGTTTCATAGTGTGAGTACCTTTCCGAGTGCTCCATTAATAAATCCAGAACTACTCTCTCCTCCATATTCTTTTGCCAGCTCAATTGCTTCATCGACAATCACTTTTTCTGGGGCATCTTTTGTGTACTGCAGTTCGTAAATTGCCAATCTTAAGATAGATAAATCAACTTTATTAATTTTATCTACCGGAAATTCTGGTGCAGCTTTTGCAATAATTGCATCAATTTCATTTTTGTGAGACAGAATAGTTTGTACCTCTGGAAGAACTCGCTGTGTGAGAAATTCTGTTTTGAATAAATCTTCTACAAGGTGTTGTCTATGAACATGTCGTGGGTCAAGAGGATTTTTCATGAGAAAGGGTTATTTGATAACTTGTTGCCCTTTATAATAACCACATTGTGCACATACCTGGTGAGGGAGTGTTGCAGCCTTACAATTTGGGCATGAAATACTCTGGGCTTTAGCGAGCTTAATACTTGCTCGTCTTTCCCCTTTTCTTTCTCTAGAATGTCGTCGTTTTGGCTCGTGTGGCATATAGAGACTATTTTACCTGATTTCGCCTATTTTCGCAAGCAGAATAACTTTTTTTGCAAAGAGGTCTATTTATCAAGAGCAAAGCCAAGAAGGCGCAGTATGTCTGGATTATATAGCTTTGCGTCTCGCCTAGTGGGGTGCTTGGCAAAAACAAGATTGGCATATTCAGGTTTTGTCAGTAACTCTTCAAGAGTACATACAACAACTCTCCCCTCAGAGCGAGAAGCATGAATAATTTCATCTTCTGAGCGTGCGATTACTAAATGAATTTTCTTTGGATCATTTTCTCCGATGCGGGTGAGCCCTAAAACAGTCCCTGGTTGGATTTCTATAGTATCAGCTACCGGAATGTCATGAAGGTCTGCTTGAGCCCATTCTGAAGAACGAACGCCATCTGGAACAGGAATACCAAGTGCTCTGGCAGCTGCGTTGACAAGCGACTGACAATTGACCCCTTTTTCTAGTTCTTGTGCAGTTGTGAGATCGTTGAGGCTAAGCCGAACTGGAGTTCTGGTTGCTTCATAGGGAATAAGTAGTGGTAGTTCGGTAAATGTTGGTGTAGTCTCCTTTTCTGTAAAAAACTATTGTATAGATATGCACACAGTTTTGCAAGATTTAATCTGGTGCAATTGATGAGAGGGTGACTTCTTCTACTTTTTGAGCAAGAAGTGCGTTGGCAGACAGAGTGGGAAATAATTCTTTTGCTTCGTCTTTGGCACGGCTGATGAGATCTAAGTCCCCAAAAGAAGCTATTTTTAGCCATTTTCTGCCATGCTGGAGTGTCCCATACAACTCTCCTGCTCCTCTGAGCTTTAAATCCAATTCAGAAAGTGCTGCGCCATTGTGCATGGATTCGAGCGCTTTTAAACGAGTCATGGATTCTGGAGTTTTTGACTCGCTAAACAAAAGACAAAATGACTCTTTGTCTCCCCTGCCAACACGTCCTCTCATTTGGTGAAGCTGGGAGAGCCCAAATCGTTCAGATGCCTCAATGACAATAATTGTTGCATTGGGAATATCAATTCCCACCTCAACAACAGGAGTTGCTACCAAGATGTCAAACTCATGGTTTCTAAAACTTTGTAAAATTGTATCTTTTTCTTTTGCTTTTTGTTTTCCATGTAAAAG
>DASTLH010000095.1:0-2217 GCA_035715145.1 Patescibacteria group bacterium | reverse complement strand
GGAGTTTTAGTCTCAATGTTTTCTGCAATCGTTGTTACCAGAACATTAATTAGAGTATTTTATAAACATTAATATGAATATTATTGGAAAGAAAAATTGGTATTTTGCTTTGTCTCTTTTAGTCATTATTCCAGGACTTTTATCTCTGATGTTTTGGGGACTTCGATTATCAATTGATTTTACTGGGGGAACACAAATAAAACTTACAAGCAGTGTGGCTGTCTCTTCTCAACAGCAGCAAACGCTCAGAAGCATATTCCAAGAGCAGGGAGTGCGAATTGAGGTACTGCAGGTGAGTGGTCAAGAAATTACCATAAAAACCCCACCAATTGATAGCAAAAAACATATTCAACTCCTCAGCGCTATTGCACAAAAAGATGCAACACAACTTCGAGAAGAGGAATATACCACTGTTGGGCCAACCATTGGAAGTGAAACTACCACAAACGCTATTATTGGCATTCTGCTTGCTTCACTCTTAATTGTTCTTTATATCGCATGGTCATTTCGAGAAATTCCAAAACCTGCATCAAGCTGGCGCTTTGGGGTATGCGCAATTATTGCACTGCTGCATGATGCGTTGGTTTTACTTGGAATATTCTCACTTTTGGGACATTTCTTTGGTGTAGAAGTTGATAGTTTGTTTGTCACTGCTATTCTGACCGTTATTGGATTTTCTGTGCATGACACAATTGTTGTTTTTGATAGGATTCGTGAGAATCTAAAGAAAATGGGAGCAACGTCTTTTGCACATGTAGTAAATGAATCATTACTTCAAACAATGACAAGATCTTTGAATACATCACTTACAGTTATTCTTGTATTATTTGCTCTTCTTTTGTTTGGAGGGGAGTCAACCAGGTGGTTTATTGCGGCACTTCTTATTGGAATAGTTTCAGGGACCTATTCTTCAATTTTCAACGCGGCTGCACTTTTGGTTGCTTGGCAGGAGAGAGTAAAAACAAAATAAAGGGAGTTTAAAGAAAAATTTATTGAAGACTTTCTTTGACAATTGTACTGACCAGTGTTCCATCTGCTTTCCCTTTTACTTTTGGCATAAGTGCTCCCATAACTTTTCCCATATCTTGTTGTGATGTAGCTCCTGTGGACGTGATTGCTTCTTCCACCAATTTTTTTATTTCCTCTTCTCCCAGTTGAGCTGGCATGTAGGTTTGAAGAAGTTCTAATTCTTGTTTTTCTTTGTCTGCCAATTCCTGTCTTCCGGCTTGTTCAAACTGTTGGATACTATCTTTTCTTTGTTTTACCTGATTTTGAATGACAGCCATAACATCTTCTTCTGATGCTTCATAGCCTGCGCCGCCTTTATTAATTTCATAATAGGTAATTGCAGAGAGAAGCATTCTCAAAACGGATTTCTTCAATTCATCCTTTGCAAACATTGCGTCTTTGAGTTGTTGTTGTAAATTTGCCTTTGTCATGGTGATATTATAGCAGATTAATCTATTTCACTTTGCAATTGTTTTGCCCGACTGAGTAATTGGTCTTTTGTATTCAAAGATAAGTCCTCATCAACTTCTTCAAAAAGGGTTTGTAATAGTTTGCCTATTAGTGGACCTGGTTGAATTTTTAATTCATTCATTAAATCATTTCCATCTATAGCTAAATCATTAATAGAAAAGGGTGCAGGGAGTAGTTCTTTTTCTAGCCTGTCTTTAAACATTTTAAGTCTCCAACTTTCTGCCCTTTCTTCTGGAATGCCACTTCCTAATCTGTCGCCAATTCTCAAATCAATCATATCTTTAACATTTTCTACTCCAATTCGTCTTATAAAACGTCTTATCGCTGCATCGGTAATATGTTCATCAACAGTAAACATATGCCAACGGATAAGTTTTACGATTTTTTCTCTATCTTTTTTTGAAAAATGGAGTCTGTTGCAGATTTCATATGCAAGTCTTGATCCTGCTACTTCGTGATTATAAAAAATTACTAAACCTTCTTTGTCTGTCCCCAAAACACGGGGTTTTCCAATGTCATGAATAAGTGTTGCAAATCGGACAATAGGGTTTTTTGATGGACAAAATTTAAGAGACAAAACATTATGAGTAAAAACGTCTTCTGTATGATGTCGTCCTGGGCGTTGTTGAGAAATGCCAATGCCTTCTAAAAGTTCTGGGAGAATATGAGAGAGAAGATCTGCATTTTTTAATAAAATGACTCCTTCATACGGATACTCACTGGCCAAAATTTTAAGAA
>DASTLH010000094.1:0-2463 GCA_035715145.1 Patescibacteria group bacterium | reverse complement strand
GGTTGTAGCATCTTTTTTATCCTGTCCTGCTAATACTTCTAAAATAAGTGCTGCGTCTTCTACTGTTTTAGTGAGAGGACCAGGACTATCAGTTGAGGAGGCCATGGCAATGACTCCATATCTACTCACTCGTCCATAAGTTGGTTTGAGCCCAACAACGCCACACCAGGCGGCTGGAAGCCTGATAGATCCTGCTGTTTCTGAGCCAATAGCTACTGGTGCTTCAGAAGCCGCAACTGATGCTGCTGCTCCTCCTGATGAGCCTCCAGGAAGGCGTCCAGTGTCCCACGGGTTTTTTGTGGCACCATAGTCTGAGGTTTCGGTAGATGAGCCGTGCGCCCATGCATCCATGTTGGTTTTTCCAAGAGTAATAATTCCTGCATTTTGTAATTTTTCAACAACTGTTGCATTATATGGAGAGATATATTCGTCTAAAACTTTGCTTGAAGCTGTTGTTCTGATGCCTTTGGTACTAAAATTATCTTTAATAGAAAAAGGAATTCCCAAAAGAGGTAAATCCTGTCCAGATGCCAAGAGTTCATCAGCTTTTGCTGCATCAGAAAGTGCTCTCTCATGGGTAACGGTTACAAATGAATTAAGAATAGGTTCTAATTTTTTAATTCTCTCAAGGTATGCTTTTGTTAGCTCTGTAGCAGAAAATGTTTTATCTTTATACCCTTTTTTAATATCAGAAATGGTAAGTGTTGTTATATCCATTATTCAACAGCCTCCTCTAAAATGACCGGAACTACAAAAAACCCATTGTATGTTTTTTTTGCATTCATAAGAGCTTCTTCTTGGGTAAGTGATGGTTCTGTTTCATCTTCTCTCATGACATTGACTGCTTGAGTGACTTCGTTTGTCCCTTCAATTTGGGTTGTATCGATTTCTTCAAGCCTTTTGACATGCTCAAGCGTTGCTTCAAGTTCTTTCTCCAATTTTTCTTCCTGAGAAGCAGTAATTGGCATGCTCGCAAGTGTTGCAATATGTTTTACATTAATTTTCATATGTTTATTATACAAAAAAACCTCCTGAAGAGGAGGTGAATTTTTTTACAGTCAACACCCCCTCAGAGAAGAGCTTGTTGATTGTTTTGGACAAACAGTATTTTTATCATTGAGTGTACTTTAACAGGAAATAAATTCTCTGTCAATAAATTATTTCTCAGCCAGTTTTTTGTAAATTAACTTGTTTGCCTGAATACCTTTTTCAAATTGCTCAAGCTCAAATTTTTCATTTGGTGCATGGAAATGATCATCTGGGAGGGTAAAACCAAACATAATCGGGTCAAGCTTGAGCTCTGACTGAACGAGTGCCATAAGAGGAATAGATCCTCCGATTCTGTCAAAGGCAACTGGTGTTTCAAAAACGTGGGCAAGTCCTTCTTCTACTTTTTTAACCCATTTTGAATTTGGATCAACCAATACACCGTTTCCTCTGTGGATAACGAATGCATTGACGCTGACTCCTTTTGGCGCAATTGAATTGATGTATTCAACTACAATTTTTCCAATAGTATCTGGGTTTTGCCTAGCAACCAGTCTTGTTGAAAACTTTACGTGGGCAGAGGAGGGAATAATTGTTTTTGCTCCTTCTCCAGTAAACCCAGACCACATGCCATTAATATCAAGTGTTGGGCGTGCTGTTGTGCGTTCTTTAAGCGTAAATTCCTTTTCTCCGTTAAAGACTTTTGCGTCTCCGGCATCTTTATAAAACTCTTCGTCACTAAAAGGGACTCGTGCCAGTTTTTCTCGCTCTCCCTCTCGTACGTCAATAACATCGTCATAAAATCCCGGAACCAACACTTTTCCTGTGGTAATGTCATAGAGTTGGGTCATAATCCAAGATAAAGCATTTGCTGGATTGAGCACTCCGCCTCCAAAATCTCCAGAGTGTAAATCTGTATTTCCCAGCGTCACATCAATTTGAAAATACGTAATGCCCCGCAGTCCATAGGTGATTGCTGGGGTTTTTCTGTCGGCAAACCCTGTATCTGAGAGAATGCATACGTCTGCTTTTAAAAGCTCCTGTGTTTCTTTTTCTAAAATCCAGCTTTCAATATTTTCTCCACCGGATTCTTCTTCTCCTTCAAAAATGACTTTGATATTTAAAGGCCAGGTTGTCCCCCATTCCTCAGAAAGTTCTCGCAGAGCACTTATGTGGGTCATAATTTGCCCTTTGTCATCTCCTGCCCCTCGTCCACGAATGGTTCCGTTATCAACAATTGGTTCAAACGGGCTGGTTTTCCACTCCTCAAGTGGCTCAACTGGTTGGACGTCGTAGTGCCCATACACCAGAACTGTTGGATTGGCGGGATTATCAATTCGTTGAGCAAACACCACTGGTGGGTGAGATTCTCGCCCTTTTGCCCATTTAAACTCAGGTTTTTCAAATCCAATTTCTTCAAGCTCTTTGACTAAGAATTCAGCAGCCAAAACAACGTCGTTTGCATATTCAGGCAAA
>DASTLH010000093.1:0-12317 GCA_035715145.1 Patescibacteria group bacterium | reverse complement strand
CGATCTATTAAAACAACATGGTCGTTTCATGCCTTTTTTTAGCTTTGAAAGCTCTACTTCAATTCGTTTTTTGCGTGTCTCTGGGTTTTTGGTGCTACTTATCCAACGAATCCAGTCCCAACGCGCAATTGGAGTAACATTCTTCCACAAAGTGTATTCATCTGGAGAGGATTTGAGAGCTTTTTCTAAATCTTCAGGTATAACTGGTTCCGGCCATATTTTAGAAGGAGTAATTGAAAGCTGAGCAGTATCACCAACATCTATTTTGGCAGCCTTACGCATTGCCTCATTAACCTTAAACCAATGACTCCCACGGCCATCTGGCTCAAGCGGCATCTGAAAGGAGACCCCATTAATTGTTCCTTCAACCATTGCCATGCCTCGTGATGGAAGTTTTGCACTTGCACTTTTTGGTAACAAAAGGAGAATCTGCGAGCCAATTTTAAACAATTGAGCTTCAAAATTGATGTTTGACATAGTCTTTTTTAATTATACTCCTCAGATGTATTTTATCAAAAAAAGGAGAAACTGGAAGAGGGACTGAGTTTAAATTGGGGTGGCCAACGGGACTCGAACCCGCAACCGTCAGTACCACAAACTGATGCTCTACCATTGCGCTATGGCCACCATGACTGTATTTTACCAAAGCTGAGGGAATTTGTCAGTACGTGAGCTCTATATCAAGCAAAAGTGATTTGTCCTTCAAAGAGATGATTGTGCCTAAAAAGACAAAAATAAGTCCTAAAAAGGCAAGAGTATTGACTATATTTTCTGTAAACGATCCGGTAGAACCCATGGAACTTGCTCCCAGTACTGCCTGAGAATTGCCACCTGAACCCCCATCAGAAGAACCTGAGCCGCCACCACTTCCTCCACCTCCACCATTTGTGCTTCCTCCTCCACAATTAGTAGTACAGCCACTTGGTGTGGGAGTAGGTGTTGCAGTTGGATCAAAAACCGGTGTTGGGGTAAACTGAGCTGCAGGACAGGGAACAACGTTTCCGTTAATAACCGTTGTATTCACACAATTAGTAACATCTGTCTGAGCCCCAGCATTTCCTGTTTGAGTTGTTGCACTTCCTCCAGTTGTTGTCGTGGAATTTTCTCCAGTATTAGCTGTTGTATGAGTGGTATTTTGAACACTTCCAAAATTATCTATGACATCTACATGAATATTAAGATTTGTTGGAACCTGAGGCATATTTGCGCTTACTCTCGTTGTCAGAACACCAGCAATAAAGAGGAAAATAAGAAAAGTAGTGAGTAAAATTATATTTTTCATACCCTTTTGGGCAGAAGTGATGTAGTTATAGCAGAGAGAAATTCAAAATGCAAGGGCCACTGTCACAGCACGGCAAACGTATTGACATTGTAAGAAAATCGCACTATGATTGCCTCATTCTATTGCAAGATATGGCAACAAAAAACTCACAAATATCTCAAGAGCTGCTTGATGAAATCTGCCAATCTCTCAATAATATTAAAGGCTGGGGAAGTATTGAAATCTTCATTCAAGACCACAAAGTGACGCAGGTCACTGAAAAAAACATCAGAAAGCCTATACTGACAATTAAGAAGTAATGTAACTTTTTTCATTATTGACAGAGAAAAAATACTGTCTTATAAAAGAGATACACCATTTGCTGACCGTCAACGGAGGCACCAACTTTACAAGGTTAAAGTGAGGTGCTTTTTTTGTAATATGGGCAACAATAACCATAACAATTATTTTTCTTACACAATTGCGACCGATATTGTTAGTATTTCTAATGATGTCGGTTTTAAATTAAGACAATCTTATAGTGAAAGGGGGTGAATAAAAATGATCTTAAGAAACGCTTTAGTAACAGTTGCAGCAGGAGCAATAATGCTTTCCTCAGCTGCAGGTGTTTTAGCTTTTCATCACAGTAGTGGTGGAACAAATACCATTGGTTCATACAACCAAAAAACCGTTACCGTAACAAAAGCAACAGTCACAAACTCTGCTGATGTTAGTAACATGGTTTTCACATCTGCAAAGACAGGTGGAAATACATCAACGGTAATGGGCGGTAATGCCCTGAGTTTGACAAAAGCTACTACTGGAGAAGCAGAAGGCAGTACCACAGGTGGTAGTGCTAATGGCTATTCTACAGGTGGTGGAGCTACTGGTGGCAACACAAGTGGCAACGCCAATGCTGGCTCTCTTACAGGAGGCGGCAGTCCAAGTAGTATGATAGGTACCGGCGATGCTGGTGCAAGTAGTACAGTTACAAATGTTGTTAACACAACAATTGTTAACCAATAATTTCTTTTGTCCTTGCGCAGAGGGCAACCTCTGCGCAGGCGAAGATCATATATATTGATTATTTAAAAGAAGAACACTTGTTTTAGAAAATGAGCATATATGAAAAACATAAAAAAGATATTAGTCATTTTACTTATATTTGTTTTTGTTGGAAGACTTTCTCTGCCTGTTGCAATTTTTGCTGACAGCACACCAACTGACACCCCTCCACCAACTACAACAGTCACAGACACGCCAGCTCCAACAGCTGACCCAAGTCCAACAGCTACACTCACCGACACGCCAACACCAACGCCAGACCCAACAGCTGCTGCCTCTCTTACTCCAACCGACAGCCCAACCCCCACAAATACACCACCTCCAAGTCAAACACTTGATGCCAGCAACAGTGCTGATGTGGGAAATGGCATAGCAAACTCCAGCAACACCGGCGGAAATTCAATAGATGCCAGTGCTTCTGCTGTATCAACTGATAGTGCAACGCCAACCCCAACACAAGACAGCTCACAAGGAGCATCTTCAACCAACACAGGAAACGCCACTGCTTCTACCTCAGTCACCAATGATGTCAACACAACTTCTGTAAATTCTCAATACATCAACCAAACTATTAATATCTTTCTTCCTCAGGACGGCAACATAACTTTAAGTGATCCAACATCTATTGCACAACAAGTAGCAGCAGACACCACAAGTCCTGTTATAAATGTTTCACTCACTACCAATGGCGCAGTTGTTAGCAACAATGTTGTCTCAATTGCAGACACAGGCAATAATAGCGCCTCAGGAAGCGGAACCTTTGCCATCAACACAGGCAATGCTTATTCGTTAGTGCAATTAATAAACAAAGTTAACCTTACGTTGGTCAATAGTAATATCCACTTTATTACTATTAACATCTATGGAGAACTCAACGGAAATATCGTTTTGCCAGAATTAGTAAGTAGCCAAAATTGCACGAGTTGTGGCTCTCAAACAACAGTCAACAACAACGCAACGGTTACCAATGCTGTTACTAATGCTGCCAATACAGGCACAAACACCATAACAGCAACGGGAGGAACCAACAGCATTTCAACTGGGAATGCACAAAGCATGGTCAACCTTATTAACATCATCAACAGTGTTATTTTTGGCGTTTCATATGGGCAACTTTTTATCAATGACTTAGGAACTTGGAATGGGAAGTTTGTTGGCTGGGGGAATTTGCCTGCGCTTACTGGCGGCACATCACTTGCTTTGTCTACCAATCTTCCAACCAATGGTTCGGGCAATCCTTGCGCAGGGTGCACTACTATAACAACCATCAACAATCAGGCACAAGTAAACAACACTGTTTCCTCTTTGGCTAATACTGGCAACAACACTGGTTCCGGTAGCTCTGGCACTATCACCACAGGGAGTGCTTACAGCATTATTTCTCTCCTTAATTTCATCAACTCAAATTTCATCAACACGTCTGGGTTTTTTGCATTCATTAATATTTTTGGAACATGGAACGGAGATATTGGCGGAGTAGATCATTTTCCAACTCCCACACCCGCTCCAGAAGTAGCAAGTAATTCTCCAGCAACATATGAAGACGGAGGGCAACTCAGTCTTACCAATGACAATAATGTTGGAGCGTATGTTTTACCAGGAGATACAGTTACCTTTTTTGTACAGGTAAAAAATCCAGGAACTGGAAAAGTCAGAAATGTTCATCTTCACCTTTCCCTTATGAAAAACGGAATAGAAACCGGTGGTGCAGACTTTTCTCTTCCAGACATTGATGCAGGACATACCATTAAACTTTCAACTGGATTAGTTTTATCCAAATCAATTCTTGGGGGACAATATGATGCCAGAGCAACGGCAACCGGCACAACAGGGAATTCCACAGGCCTCTCAGCACAAGCAGATAGTACATTTGCCGTCTTTACTCAAGATTTGCTCACCGATACAGGCTCAAATCTGCCTCCAGTTGCAACTCCGGCAAAAACAGTTTTAGCTGCACATACTGCCCCAACCCCACAAAGCGACAATGCGCTGTTGCTTGATTTATGGCTGGTACTTGCAGCATATCTGACAATTAGAATTATGAAAAACAGAAAAGTAATTATTGCAGCATTCTCAAAAAGCTACACTTTTAAAGAAAGACTTTCCATGGTACGACTCTTCTTATTTTAAGGAGAATTTTTCAAGGATCTTTTGACATGTTCCATCATGTCCCATCTCTACAAATGCAATAGTTTCGACAGAAAACTCAGATACTATTTTTTCTGGCAAACTGGCTTTTGCTTCATCACATCGATTTTCATCAATTGGTCGAGAAAGCGTCAGATGAGGCAAATATAATTCTTTTGCCGCCCACATACCATATGTTTGAAGACTGTGTTCCATTTCAGAAGTAAACCCAGGAAGGTTTCTGTCTTCTTTATTATATGCACCATTTCTGAGCTGATTGAGTGCGTCAACAATAGAGGAGTGAAAACGCATAAGCATATCCGATAGCACTGCGTTCCAGAAAATTGTCCCCAAAACAACACTCACCTCAGAAAGCGTCAAAGAAAAACGTTTTTGAGAAGAAAGCACTTGTGCGAGAGAATCTAAAACCAGGGAAATATTTTCTTCTGGAAAAAGTGCCTGATACAAAGTAATATGAGGAATTTCCTGTGTTGTATTAAGAAGAATTTTTGAAGGGACAACCGTATTAATCTGAGAGCTTAAAGAAATTGCCTGGGTGGTAATTGAGTTGCTGGGAAGAATAACAATATTTCTTGGAAGAAACATAATTTGGTACGCCCAGAGGGATTCGAACCCCCGACCATGTCGTTAGAACCGACGTGCTCTATCCAGCTGAGCTATGGGCGCAAATATAAATAGGTTTTGAGCGGGTGAAGAGAATCGAACTCTCGTGACAACTTTGGAAAAGTTGCGTTCTACCATTGAACTACACCCGCGTACAGATAATTATAGCACAAAATTATTCACGTTTGAACATCTGGTGAAGCTGAGACAAAGAAATAAACATTTTTGTCGGTCGCCCATGAGGACAGGTACTATTATTGTCTGTTGTCTCAAGTTTTTCTAAAATTTCATGCATTTGTTCCTGTGTCAGACTGTCTCCTGCTTTTACCGCTGCGCGACACGCAAGAAAAGCAAGCATTTCCTCACTGACTGCATCAAGAGAATCTAGCGGCAAGCCTTGCTCTAATCTTTCAAAAAGCTGCAATAAAAATTCTTTTGGACTTCTATCGGCAAAAAGGAAAGGAACGTGAATAATATTATTTTTTTGAAAACCAAACCCTATATCATTTAAAAAAGGTACATATTCTTTAAAAAGTTGTTGCTCTGTTTTTGACAAAGACAAGCCAACAGGGGAGGAGAGTACATATACTTTTTTCATTTCTTTTTCCAGAAGAAATTGTTTTTTTAACTTCTCAAATAAAACCCTTTCATGTGCTGCATGTTGATCTATTACAAGCATTCCAGTATCAGTTTGGGCTGCAATATAGAGTTTGTGGATTTGCAAAAGCTGTGTTTGTTTTGACACAGTAAGTGTCTCTTTTTCCAAAACTGTTTCTCGCAAAAGATTTGCAGCAAAAGAATTAGTAGTGCCAACACCTCTTTTTTTCCAGGAAAGATTTTGAAAGGTGAGATTATTTTCTGATAAAAGAGATGAGACTGCACTTTTTATTGTTTGAAAAATAAACTCGCTATTTATAAAAGCTACTTGCTCTTTTCTTGGGTGAACATTCACGTCAACCATCTCTAAAGAGAGTGAAAGGAATAAGACAAACAACGGATATGCTGTTGGCTCAAGCATAGTGCCAAATGCTTCTTTAACTGCTAAAGAGATAAGTCTGTCACTTACTTTTCGTTTATTTACAAAAATCATTTGTTTACTTTGAGTTGTTGAATTTTTTTGAGGTTTGGCAATAAAACCGGATAAAGACACATATGATTCCTCTGATTTTATTGGCATAAAAAATGACGTCGTTTCTTCTCCTAATAATTCTTCAATTCGCTCAAATACATTTTTTGTTGCAGGCAAGTCTAAAAGCGTTTTTTTCCCGTGAACAAGGGTAAAGTGAAGAGAAGGGTAGGCAACAGAAAAATTTCCAACAAGATCAATTGTGTGTCGAAGTTCTGTTTGAGAGGATTTTAAAAACTTTTTTCGCGCAGGGACAAAGGCAAAGAGATTTTCTGAAATAACAGTAGTGCCAACTGCCATACCAACAGGAGAAATTTCCAAAAGTTTTCCCTGCTCAACAATAATTTGTGTTCCAATTTTGTCTTTTGCTGTTTTACTTTTTATCGTTAGTCTGCTCACTGATGAGAGACTTGCCAATGCTTCTCCCCGAAACCCCAAACTACTTATATGTGTAAGTGCGTCTTCTTCTCCAATTTTACTGGTGGTATGAGGCTTCCAGGATTCCTGAATATCCTCCTCACTCATACCAATTCCATTGTCACTCACTTGAATTTTTTTCAAACCTCCTTCTTCTAAAAAAATGTGAATGTCTGTAGCCTTTGCGTCAATTGCATTTTCAATAAGTTCTTTTACCGCAAATGACGGACGTTCTATTACTTCTCCAGCTGCAATTTTTGAAATAAGAAAAGGGGAAAGTTGATGAATTGTTTTCATATTAATCTGCTTCTAAAAAGTTTTTTGATGAAGATTCTAATAATTTTATCCGCTCTTTAAGCTCTGCTAATGTATTCATTGCCTCAATTGGCGTCATGTTGGCAATATCTAAATTCTCAAGTTGTTTTACCAAAAAGTGAGTTGCGAGTGAATTTTTTGAAACAGAAATTTCTGAAGGAGCAGAAACTTGTTGGTGCTGGCTTCTTTTTTCAAGACTATGAAGCATTTCAGTTGCGTTTTTTACCACTTCTTCTGGAACTCCCGCCAGTTTGGCAACAGCAACTCCAAATGAATGTGATGCCCCTCCAGATAAGAGCGTATGAAGAAAAACAGGTTCACCACTTTGAGAAGAAGCAACTGCCATGTGAAAGTTTTTAATTGCTTTTGGATATTCTTCCTCAAGTGCCTGTAACTCGTGATAATAAGTGGCAAAAAGTGTCTTGGGAGCTGGTTTAAAATGAGTCACCAAAAACTGTGCTACAGCCCACGCCAAAGAAATTCCATCATAAGTACTGGTTCCTCGTCCTATTTCATCCATAACAATTAAAGATTTTTGTGTTGCGTTATTTAATATGTGAGCAGTCTCGACCATTTCCACCATAAAGGTTGAAAGCCCAGAGGTAATCACATCACTTGCGCCTGATCTCACAAAAATTCTATCAACCAATGAAAGGCGGGCTGTTTTTGCTGGAACAAAACACCCAATTTGGTTAAGTAAAACTATCAGCGCAACCTGTCTCATCAAAACTGATTTTCCTGCCATATTTGGCCCGGTAATCAGCAGTACTGATTGGGAAATTGTATCCAAACACACGTCATTTGGAACAAACTGATTTCCTGGCCCCAAAAGACGCTCGACAACTGCATGTCTTCCCTGAGTTATTCTCATTTCCCCAGAATACAAAAGTGTTGGTCTGACATATTTATACTGTTGACTAATTTGAGCAAAAGAACACAGACAATCAAGTGTCGCAATTGCATCAGCAGCTTTTAAAATTGCGTTAGTAAAAGATAAAACCTCTTGAAGTGTTTTTAAAAATAATTCATATTCCAACTGATTGGCTTTTTCTTCTGCTGATAAAATAATTTCTTCATGTTTTTTTAAATCATGCGTAATAAAACGCTCAGCATTTACCAGTGTTTGCTTTCTCATATAGCTTTGTGGAACTGAAGAAAGATTTGATTTACTCACTTCAATATAAAACCCAAATACCTGATTAAATCTAATTTTTAACGAACCTATTCCGGTTGCTTCTCTTTCCTGTTTTTCAAGATCTAAAATCCACTCTTTACTAGAGTGAATAATTTTTTGTAATCTATCCAGTTCGCTATTAACACCATTTCGTATCATTCCCCCAGACCTCACATCAATTGGCGGCTCTAAAACAATTGTTTTTTCAACAATACTAATTATTTCCTCAATGTCTTTTGAAATATCTTTTGAAATTTTTTTAAAAAGAGGTTGAGGCAGCAAAGAAATTGTTTTTTTAACATCTAGAATTTTTTTAAGAGACAGTGTGAGATTAATTAAATCTCTCGCGTTTCCAATGTTTACAGACAACCGAGAAAGAATTCGCTCAACATCAGTAATTTCAGAGAGAAGCTCTTGAATTTTTTCCCGTTGTTTTTTTGAAGTAACCAAATGAGCAACACAGTCATGACGAGCAGTAATTAATTCCTTTTTAAGAAGTGGTTTTTTTACCCATGCTTTTAAAAGTCTCCCTCCCATTGCGGTTGTTGTTGCATCAATTGCAGAAAGAAGAGAACCTTTTGTGTCATGCTCACGAATAGTAGAAAACAGTTCCAAATTAAGCATTGTCGATTTATCCAATACCATTGCATCATCTGTTTCATAAAGAATGAGTGCTTTAATATGAGAAAGCGTTGATTTCTGAGTTTCTTTCAGATACCCCAAAAGACAAGCAGCAGTTTGTTTTACCAAACGATTATCCTCAATTCCATATGACGCCAGTGTCTTCACACCAAAATGATTTTTAAGAAGCATATCTGCGTCTGAGGCATAGGTTTTCCACGTCAACAAAGGATAGATATTCATAAATTGCTGCGTTTTAAGCAATTTGAGAAATTCAGCATCTTCATACAATTTTTCCTCAACAATACATTCACTGGGAGAAAGTCTTGCTAATTCATCTAAAAGCCATTGAGAAAAATTTCCTTCTTTAAAAGACGCTGCAAAATAGCCGGTTGATAAATCAGCAACAGAAAGGACAACTTTTTCATCTTCCATACCAATACTTATCAGATAATTGTTTTCTTTTTTTTCTAAAGCTTTTTCATCAAGAAGCGTTCCTGGAGTTACTATTCTGACAACATCTCTTTCAACGAGTCCTTTTTTATTAGGAGCAGACAATTGCTCGCAAATGGCAACTTTATATCCTGCTTTTACCAGCTTTGCTAGATAGACATCAACAGCATGATAGGGAATACCAGCCATTGGAATTCTCCCATCTTTTCCTCCAGCTTTTCCGGTAAGCGTTATGTTTAAAATCTGTGCACCAATATGAGCGTCTTCCATAAATAATTCATAAAAGTCTCCCATGCGGTAAAACAAGAGACAATCTGGGTATTTTTTCTTGATGCTATGATATTGACGCATCATTGGAGTAGAGAATTCACTCATAGAAGTACCATTAACTATACAAAGTTTTTCACCCTCAAGCAACGGCTAGGATTTGATTTCTTTTGTTTTTTAAAAGATTTGCTATACTAAGAATATGTCCGTCTCCAAAAAGCTCACTACAGTCACAACCCTTTCTAAAACACTTGCTCTTATTTTATTTATCGGACTTCCTTTTTTAGCTTTTTATCTTGGAATGCAATATCAAAAAGGGATAACCATTCAAACACTCTGTGACCCAATTTTTAGGATCGCAGAACACAAGTAATCTATGGCCTCTGACACCATTATTTCGGTAAGAAATTTAAGCAAAACATTTGGCAATTTTACAGCTGTTGATAATATTTCCTTTGAGGTTCCTCATGGCCAGATTTTTGCATTTCTTGGTCCAAACGGAGCAGGGAAAAGCACCACAATAAAAATGCTCACAACACTTCTTTCTCCAAGCGAAGGAGAAATCATGCTTAATAATTTTGATGTCACTAAGCAACAACATGATGCAAGAAAATCATTTGGCATTGTGTTTCAGGATCCAAGCACTGATGACGAATTAACTGCCTATGAGAATATGGAGCTTCATGCGGTGATGTACAAAGTCCCTTCAAAGTCACGCCACGAACGTATAGAATCACTTTTAAAATTTGTAGAACTCTGGGAAAGAAAAGACAGTCAGGTCAAGACATTTTCCGGAGGAATGAAACGAAGACTAGAAATTGCCAGGGGATTACTCCATCACCCAAAAATTTTGTTTTTAGATGAACCAACCATCGGACTTGATCCACAAACCAGAAACCACATCTGGGAATACATTCAAAATCTTAATCAAAAAGAACATATGACTATTTTCTTTACCACTCACTATATGGAAGAAGCTGAAAAAATTGCAGAAAGGATTGCCATTATGGATCACGGTAAAATTATTACAATTGGAAATGCGCAGGAGCTAAAAAAACAGACAAAAACAAATTCTCTGGAAGAAGCGTTTCTTAAACTAACCGGAAGTGAAATACGAGAAGAGGAAGTAACGCCCATGAGCCGAATGAAAATGAGAATGAGAGGAGGAATGGGAAGATGATAAGTGTTATTTATATCCTGTGGCTCAGACAACTGAAGAGGTACTTTCGGTCAAAATCCCGTATTGTTGGCGCACTCGGACAACCACTTTTGTACATGCTTGCTTTGGGATTTGGCCTGGGACCGGTATTTGCCAAAGCAGGGAATGGGAATTATTTACAATTTTTAGTTCCGGGAGTTATTGCACAAAGTATTTTATTTACTTCTATTTTTGCCGGAATTGAAGTTATTTGGGACAAACAATTTGGCTTTTTAAAAGAAACATTAGTCGCGCCAGTCAGCAGATTTGAAATTATGCTCGGAAGAGTATTAGGAGGAACCACTGTTGCAACGCTTCAAGGAACAATTGTCTTAGGCATTTCCTATTTGTTGGGATTTCGAGCTCACAATATAGTTTTATTACCAACGGTGATTCTCATCATGGCGCTTATCGCACTTTTATTCACCAGTCTTGGGACAGCAATTGCGTCCATGCTTGATGATATGCAAGGGTTTCAACTTATCATGAATTTTCTGGTGTTACCTTTGTATTTTCTCTCAGGAGCTCTTTTCCCGTTAAAAGGTATCCCTCAATTTTTAAAAATCATTACGTCTTTTGATCCGCTAACCTACGGCGTTGACGCTCTCAGAACACTTCTCATTGGCACATCTCAGCTTTCCCTTAGTCTTGATATTTTAGTGTTAGGAACACTTGCAGGACTACTTTTGGCCATTGGAAGCTATCTTTTTAGCAAAATACAAATTTAAAAATGCTTCTTTTACCTTTGGGTAAGCAGGTATTCCTTGAACATCTAGATAATTTCAGCTACAATATAGCCATGCCGCGGTGGTGAAATGGTATACACGGGGGCCTTAAGAGCCCTTGTCAGCAATGACGTGGGAGTTCGAGTCTCCCCCGCGGCACCAAGAAAAAGAGAACACAACATTATGCCAGAAAGACCAGCTCCACAACCCTCTCAACAAGACCAAGCAAAAGACGCCCTTCGTTCTCGAGGAGTTGCTATTGAAAAAGAAACCAATCTCGCCTCCCTTATTGGCCCAGCAGTACAAAGCTATTTAGGAGTCGACAATCCGTATCCGCAAGATAATGCTGAGATGCTAACAGCAGTTGCAGAAAGAAATCTTCGGCTGGCACTTGTTTTAATAGCCAACGGAGCACAACTAGATACCACTGTTATTTCTGAGGCAAAAACAGTTTTAGAAAATCCCCAAGTTCCAACACGAGAATTAACAGTTGGTCCTCTTACAGGGTATCATTTAAAGCTATCAGGACTCAGCTCTGAGGCTGTAGAACAGTTGGGCGACTCTATTACCAGTCTTATCGGACAAGAGGGATTATCTCTCGAATTTGGCAGACAAGCAGACACACTACAAGGCGAAGAATCTCCTGCCTCAGGTGGCCTTTCTGTCAGTAGTAGAATTGTAAGACTAGATGAAGTGACTTCGCAAACAAACCCACTAACAAATCCAAGCGGAGCAGGAATGCTGCAAATCAAAACAACAGACCCAGTTGGCAACTATACAACCACAAGCCGCTTTTTCCCAGATCCAATACGCTTTTCTCTTTTTCCCCACATGACTCTGACCATAAAACCCTCTCTTCTCACAGGAAAACAAGCATTTGATAGGGGAGTAATTGGTGTGGCAACAGGCCATCCAAAGTCTTAAGTATCTTTTTCTTGCCTCAA
>DASTLH010000092.1:0-2324 GCA_035715145.1 Patescibacteria group bacterium | reverse complement strand
CATTTTCCCTTAAGTCATTATCTACCAATCCTCCCAAAACAAGAATGTTTGATACTTCAGATACTGCACTGCTTACTGAATTTTCAGCAGCATCAGAGTTCCTTCGCAAATGTTGTCTTTGCTGAAACCCAATTTCCAAACTTTCAAATCGAGAAGCAAGTGTTACGTCAGGAACATCATGATGAGACAAAAAAACTAAAAGAACAGGGGACCGAGCAAGAAGTTCGGCTTTTTTTTGATTATATGCATCTCGCTCACTCATAGCTGAATTATAGCAGAATGTTTCAGGGCTTCTCGTACAGGAGCAAAAGATTTTCTATGCAAAGGGCAGGGTCCAAATTCTTTGAGTGTTTTCTGATGCAGTGCTGTACCATATCCAACATGTTTTTCAAATCCGTATTCTGGGAATTCTTTTGAGTAAGACAGCATGAGTCTGTCTCTTGTTACTTTTGCCAGAATTGATCCGGCAGAAATACTATAGTGGTAGAGTCCACCTTTAAGAATGCGTTTTGTTTGGTAGATTTCTAAAGGTTTTGTTTTTGATCCGTCTACAATAACAAATGACAAAGGAAATCCTTTTTTTTCTATCTCACTTAAAGCAAGAAGCATTGCTTTTTTAACAGCCATATCAATACCTATTGTATCTATCTCCTCAGCACTAACAATTCCTATTCCCGTTGCAGAAGACTTAGTAACTATTTCCTCATATGCTTTTTCTCTTTGAGAAAAACTCATCAGCTTACTATCTCGTACCAAAGAAACCACCTGTGAGAGAGAATGAATAACAACGGCACCAGCTGTTACCGGCCCTGCCCATGGACCTTTTCCTGCTTCATCTACTCCTGCAACATTTGCAAATCCGTCTTCCCAAAGAGACATTTCAAGTGTTATGTCAGGAATAACCATATCAGTATTTTACACTATAAAAATTCTCTGTTTTGGAGTAAGATATGCTCGTGGCAGAGAGAGATATCACCCCAACTCATAGACTCAATAATGCAAGAACCCGCGTTAAAGTAGAAACAGCCAATGGAGCCGCTTGGGTATCTGTTTTAGGAGATGCTCCATTAGTTCATCAGCTAAAAGATCAAACATTTGGTGGACTTCCTGCATTTCTCTTATCTGTGGGACCGGTAGAGGTATATAAAGGAGAACATGCTGCCACATGGAGTATTCAAGTAGGTACCAGACTTGGAATTCCTGCTCCCAGTAGAACAACCAGAAGGCTCAGGAATGCATAATTAAACAACCTGTGCTACAATCCACCCTATGGCAAAAGGAGAACGAGAACAACTTTCAAACGAACAACAAATTCAGCTAATTGCTGCAACACAAGCAGTATTTGAGCGGTAGGGCTTTGCGACAAGAAATATGCTTGAGGCAGAAGCAAAACGCTATGGACTGCAAAAGCAGGTTGGAGAGTATGTCTACGGTAATTTGCAACCGATCCTTAAAGAGAGACAAAGCAAAAATCCTCGAGTTATTTCTACTATTCCTGCAATCACACAACTTTCTGTTGAATCAACAACCGTTGAATATGACTCACAGGAGAGAGTTCTTTTCTACACTGCTGAACGGGAAGTATTGCAACCAGATGGCACCAAAGCAGTAGTCAAACAAACCGCTGGGCAGGCACGATCTGCCTATCTTGAATACGAAGCAAAGCGCCAAGAAGAAAGAGATCGACAAGAAAATGTAGCAAAAGAAGCCAAGACAAGAGAACTTGAAGCTCAAAGGACAAGACGAGAAGAAGCACTTGCCCCAAGCAGCGCAACTGTTACCTACACTGTTTACAGAAAAGGGACAGCTGAAGACGTACGCCAAGACCGAGTAAATGAATTAATGCAAGAAACAAAAGGAAAGACATACCAACTTCCAGATTTTTCAGATTCATATAAAAATGAGGCCAACGACACATTTGATTTCTCTGTGCTTTATAGAATTCTCAGATCAGGCATGACACAAGAGGAAATTGCACAAACGCTTGACGCGGCAAGAAGAAGAATAATGTATAAGGCATTAATTGTTGAAAAACAGGCAGAAGCAATTGCTGATAAAACAATTGCTGATTTACAAGCTAAGCTAGATGAAAAGAAAGGGCAAAAACTAAGCGTTGTAGGATCTATCCAAAGACACCTGGGTCCACATGTTATGAGAGCACTTTTAAGAAAAACCAGAGATAATACACAGCTCAATTTTAATCCTGAATTCTATAATTATTTTGGCTTTAGACCCTATCCAGTTGAAGCAATTCACAGATGGATTGCCAGAGATGAAACACCGTCTCCTCAAACAGATGATGTGCGGGTAAAGGAACTTCTTGA
>DASTLH010000091.1:0-18023 GCA_035715145.1 Patescibacteria group bacterium | reverse complement strand
TGAAAAGAAAAATACGATAAATACATGGATCCTAAAAAACCTGCCGATCTTGATCCGAAACTTCAAGAGACTTATGACAAGCTCATGAATTTTCAGGTTCCTGCTCAAACTCCAGGCCAACCTGCTGCACCGGCAGACCCGGCTATAGCAATGCAGACCCCTCAAACACCACCTCCTGCTGACCCAATGGCAACACCACCTGCTCCTTCATCACCACCTGTTGCCCCAACACCCACTCAAGCAACACCTGCTGCTCCAGCGCCAACTATTCCACCAAGTCAACCAATGCATCACACAATGCCTGCGGGAGACGTTCCTGTTATTACTCATAGCGAAGAAGTTCCAGCAGAAAAACCCAAACAGGAATTTAAAGCAAAAAAATCTGGCATATCACCAATTGTCTGGGTTATTTTGGGGATTATTTTTGTAATTGTGTATACACTTGTCTGGGTAAAAATTTTTAATATCCAACTTCCCTTTGCTATTCCCTACATCACTCAATAAAACTCATTTATTTTCCGTAGTTTTAAAATAATTTTCCGCCAAGGACAACATCTTTTGTAGGAGAAATAAGAACTACATTTCCATCTACGTCGGAAAGTCCAAGAGTAAGTACTTCAGAAATAAATGGACCAATTTGTTTGGGAGCAAAGTTGACTACTGCTAAAACATTTCTCCCAACTAAATCTTCTTTTGTGTAATGGTGTGTTATTTGCGCAGAGGATTTTTTGATACCGATTTCTTCACCAAAATCGATAGTCAGCTTATATGCGGGTTTTCGCGCTTCTGGAAAATCATCTACTGATACAACTTTTCCAACGCGAATATCTACCTTTTCAAAGTCTTCATACTCTATCATTAGTATGCTTGAGCAAACACCCATCGATTGTGTGCAGGTTTTCCACAGTAAATACAAACGCCATTTTCTTTTTTGCTGTCAAAAGGCAAACACCTGGTAGTAGCTTTTGTTTCTTCTTTTATCTTTACTTCACACGCTTCATCTTCACACCAAAGAGCTTTAATAAATCCACGAGTAGAATCCATAATTTTTTTAAATTCTTCATAAGAATTAACAACATGAGTATTTTCATCTAAGAACTTTTGTGCATTTTTATACAACTGTTTTTGTAATTCTGAGAGAAGATATTCTGTTTTTTCTGCAACACTCATAGGCGTTGTTTCAAATTGATTTTGTCCATCAACTGCAATACGGGATTTAATAGTAACTGTTTTGTTATCAACTTCTTTACCTCCAACAATTATCCGAAGAGGAATTCCTTGCAATTCTGCTTCCTGCTGTTTCCAGCCCATGGTTTTCCAATCCTCATCCATAAGTAAAACTTTTCCTTCAAATACAGAAGAAACATCAGAAATTGCAGATTTTATTTGAGAAGCATAACTTAATACTTTTTTATCTTCTTTTCCCAAAACAGGAATAATTGCCACTTTAATTGGAGCAAGTTTTGGAGGCAAAACAAGTCCTTGATCATCCCCATGAGTGAGGAAAAGTCCCCCAAGACTTCTTGTAGAAAAGCCCCATGATGTTTGCCAAACAAAATCATTTTTACCTTCTTTATTTTGAAAAGAGATATTAAATGCCTTTGAAAAATTTTGACCTAAATTATGAGAGGTACATGCCTGAAGTGCCTTTCCATCTGGCATAAGAGCCTCAACTGTGTATGTTGTTTTTGCTCCTGCAAATTTTTCTTTTGCGCTTTTGCTCCCTGTAATAACAGGCATAGCATAGTACTCTTCATATGTTTTTTTATACCACTCAAGTGCCTTTGTCTGCATAGCAACAGCTTCCTCCTCTGTTGCGTGAGCAGTATGTCCTTCCTGCCAAAGAAATTCACTTGTTCTCAAAAAAAGATAGGTTCTTTTTTCCCATCTGACGACGTTATTCCATTGATTGATAAGAAGAGGCAAATCACGCCATGACTGAACCCATTTTGCATAGGTTTCATACATTATTGTTTCACTTGTTGGACGCACCACAACCGGTTCTGACAGCTCTTCGCCGCCTCCTATTGTCACTACTGCCAATTCTGGAGAAAAGCCTTCTACGTGCTCTTTTTCTCTCTTGAGAAATGACATAGGAATAAAAAGTGGAAAGTATGCATTTTGGACTCCGTATTCTTTAAACATACTGTCCAACACCTTCTGAACATTTTCCCACAGTGCATATCCGTATGGCCTAATAATCATGGTTCCTTTTACCGGACCATAATCTGCAAGTTGTGCTTTTTGCACAACATCGTTGTACCATTCGGAAATGTTTTCACTTTTTTTAGTAATATCTTTTTTGTCCGCCATATATGTAGAATAACAAAAAAACCTCATCTCTGCCAACTCAAGACGAATCCTAAGTTAGCAAGGACGAGGTTTCTCGTGGTACCACCTTACTTTATTTGTTAATAAACAAACCTTTCATTTGGTAACGGTTAATGAACCGGATCTACTTTCGTAGTCTGCTCCAGGGCGGGATACCCTTTCATCGCTTTTGGTCATTATAAAGATTTACTTTTTCTAAGTCAAGCAGCATGAGAATCTGCATAAGACACATATGCCTTAATTAAGTGAGGATACATTGCCATAACTGCTGGCAACTGTGTGGAGGTAAATCCTCTTTTTAAAATTTTCCCCAGATATCTAAATAATTGTTCTTGATCTTCTCTAAAGAAATTTTCAGTCAAATCCTTCGGACCATTTTGAACATCAAGAGATGGCAACCGTCTTGTCCCCATTGCCTCTATCCTTGCTTGTGTACTCACAACAAACTCATCTTTATAGGGCTGCATTTGCTCATCATCAACTCTCTCTGATGACAACACAACTGTCCACTTTGCTACTTTTTCTCGAGTTTTTACAGCAGCACTCGAGACATCATCAGGCAAAAGAAGCGGAAGAGCTCTAAAAGCAAGATCTCGCTGGGGGGCTTGTGGAAATTCCTGACCTGGTCTTGCATAATACTGCTGGGTGTATCTATTGTATACATTGAGCGTTGCAGGATAACGCATTGCGGTTTTTAGCCGTTGAGAAGCAGTACTGCTGCCATCAGTTCCAAAAATTGGATCCAGCATTTTTACCAACTCACTTTTTGTTGAGGAAAGTCGCAAACGTGCAGCTTCAATTGTCAAAGAATCTTCTTGCGTTACCAGCACGGCGGCAATTGCGTCCATTGCTGAGTCAACAGATTCAAGTTCTCTTTGTTTTTCATATGGCAACCCTTTTGCACGTGCGTCTACAGGGAGATTCAGTACCCCAGGGAGCTGCACTTTTAATGTTGCCTGCACATCAAGAAGTGCCGCTTCACGAAACCCCATTGCATCCAGTGGTCTATACATATTATTAGCCATTGGCACACCAATAAGACGGGCATAAACTCCTTGTGCTCTCTGAGGAAGAGTTGAAATTATTGGTTGACTTTGTTCTCTACCCATAGGGAATTACCATTTTATGAGAAACTTTTTTAAGATACAAGACTTGACAAAGAGGAATTATTTTTCCTTAACAGCATGACCGCCAAACTCACGCCTTAAAGCAGCAACCATACGAGCGGCAAAAGAATTTCTGACTGACTCATCTGTTTTGGATGCACTTCTAAATTCTAATGACTTTTCAATAACTGGCACAGGAACATCTTCTTTTTTTGCCTCTTCAACCGTCCAGAGCGCTTCGCCTGATGCATCAATAATTCCTTCTATATCATCAAGCTTTGGATTTTTTTCTAACGCGTCATATGCTCTATCTAATAAAAAACTGGAAACAATGGTTCCTTTTCTCCACAGTCTGGCAACGTTATCTAAATCTAATTGATAGGGTGCTTTTTCCAAAACACCAAACCCTTCTCCCAAACTTTGCATCATGCCATATTCAATACCATTGTGTACCATTTTCACAAAATGCCCTGCTCCCCCTGTTCCAAAATAAGCATATCCGCCATTTGGTTTTGACAAACTATCAAAAAAAGGAGAAACAGTATCATAAGCACTTTTATCTCCTCCCGCCATAAGAGGATATCCATTTTCTGCTGCTATAATTCCCCCGCTTACGCCAACTCCTAAAAATCTAATTCCCTTTTTACTCAACTCTTCAAATCGTCTTTGTGTGTCAGCAAAATGAGCATTCCCTCCATCAATAAGAATATCCTGAGGCGATAAAAGTGGAGCAACCTGCTGAAAAATCTGTTCTGTTGGTTGTCCTGCTGGAAGCATACTCCAGACAATTTTGGGAGCATCCAACAACCCGACAAGCTCTTCAATTGAGCTCGCAATATCTAAATTATTAACATAGTTTTCAGAACGAATTGACTCCTGAAGTGCAATAATTGGATCAGAAGAACGGTTCCACACCACTACTTCATGACCACTCGCAAGAAGTTTTTTAACAATTCTGCTCCCCATTTTTCCTAGTCCAATAAATCCTAATTTCATAAATTTTTTCTAAAAAAAGCAACAGTTATTCTCTCTGCTTCTTCTTCGTGAACAGGATTATCATGAAACCCATGCTCACCGCCTTCAATTGTAACAAGTTTTCCTTTTTCTTTCATCTCTAAAATATACTTTTGTGAATCTTCATACGGCACATACGTATCGGCACTTCCATGAACAATTACTGTTGGAACAGTTATTTTATGAAGTTGCTTAAAGGGAAAATAATTTTCCATTTCACCATACAACTCTTTTCCAATTTTCATTTTTCTGCTGCCAAGCGTTGACCACCCTTTTTCTTTAAAGTCCTGTCGTATTTCATCTTTTCTTTGAGAAAGCCAAGGAAGTGTTGGATGAAGAAAGCAATGTTCATAATTTAAAACAGGACTCCAAAGACACAATGCCTCAATTGTATGTGAAGGAGTAAATAATGTTGCAATCCCTCCACCAAAACTCTGTGCAATAATTCCAATCTTTTCAAATCCTTCTTTTTTTACTGCTTGATAAACTGCCTCTAAATCCACCAGTTCCCCAGAAATTGTCATCTCTTCAGAATTGCCACCACTTTCTCCATGTCCTCTAAAATCAAAACGAATAGTTGCAAAACCACTGGAGACCAACTCCTGTGAAAGTTTAGTAAAAACTCCTCCTTCTTCTTTATCAACAGTAATTCCATGGCAAAGGATAATAATTTTTTTGGTTGCAATTGTTGGCTCACACAGAAGAGAAGATAAAACAACATTGTCTTTTGTGGTAATAAAAAGTTGACGCTGAATCATTATATTTTTTTTAAGTCTCCAAAAAGAATTGTTGGCTGAAATAATTTTACTTCATACGCCCATGATGCTTCTTTCCAATGAGGAATATCAAACAATAAAAATAACTTTTTTTTCAAATAATAGCCAATTGCCAACTCCATAAGACTTGATGTCCCAATGTATCCATCAATTGAATTTTTTGGATAATTAAGCATGAGTACTGCATCTGCTTCTTCAATTCGCTTAAATCCATGAGACATCACATTATCACGAAGTGCATTCTCAAATGCCTGTTTAAACGCTTCTGTTTTTTCAATATCATCAGCCACAGCTTCTGTGTCTAAAGGAAGGGTAACGTTGTGACCATTGTTTTGAAGGTATTCTTTTGCCTCAGTCATTTCTTTTGAAAATGTAAGGCTGCCAATAAGTGCTATATTCATAGCCAATGTCTGCCGTCCTGTTCTATGAGTTGATTTGCTTCTTTGGGCCCCCAGGTTTGCTTTGCGTACGAGACTAATGGAGCAAGTCCCTTTTGCCACCCTCCCAGAATTTTTTCTATAAACGCCCATGAAGATTCCAACTCATCTGACCTATTAAAAAGCATTTGGTCTCCGGTAAAAATATCCAACAACACTTTTTCATATGCATCAAGTCCTTGAGTTCCAAATTGCTCTTTATAATTAAAGTGCATGTTAACCGGCTCAAGAGATAATTGAGAACCAGGTTTTTTTGCTATCATAGTCAGCACAATTCCCTCATCTGGCTGAATTCTAATTTTAAGAATGTTCCCTTCTTCCGGACAACCAATTTCTTTAAATAATATGTGACAGGTTTGTTTAAAAACGAGAGAAACTTCTACCACATTTTCCGGCATTTCTTTTCCTGCTCTGATATAAAACGGAACCCCTTGCCATCTGGGAGATTTTGCAAAAAACTTCATGGCAACAAATGTTTCTGTCTGAGAGTTTTGCTCAACATCTTTTTCTTCTAAATACCCTTCATATTGACCTCTCACAACTTGCGTTGCAACATTTTGCGGCTCTATACATTCAACAGATTCCATCGCTTGTGCACGAGCATCTCTGAGACCTTCTTTTGAAAATGACTTTGGCATTTCCATGGCAATTGATGAAACCAACTGCAAGATATGGTTTTGACCAACATCTCTAAGAATTCCCACTCCGTCAAAAAATTTCCCTCGTGTTCCAATCCCTTTTTTCTCAGCAAAAGTTACCTGCACATGATCAAGATATTCTTTATTCCAGATTGGCTCAAAAATTCCATTGGCAAACCGGAAAACCACAATATTTTGAACCGTTTCTTTTCCTAAATAATGATCTACTCGAAAAATCTGTTTTTCTTCAAACATTGTGGCAAGTTTGCTGTCAAGCGCCTTAGCAGTTGTAAGATCTTTTCCAAATGGTTTTTCTATAGCAATTCGTGTCCATTTATTGCTTCCCTGCCCACATCCTTCTGATAATTTTGTTGTCGTTAAATTGTCTAAAATTGACTCATAATTTGAAGGAGGAGTTGCAAGATAGAAAACACGAGTAATACATGCCCCCATTCTTTCATCAAATGTTTTTAATCTCTCAATAAGCTGGGTATACCCTTTCTCTTCATCAAACAGTCCTTGCTGATAATACACATGTTTGGCAAAATCATTCCATTTTTCATCTTCTCTTGCAAACATCTGTGCATACTCACTATCACTAAATTCACGTCTGGCAAATCCAACGATATAAAAACTTTCAGGAAGCTGACCGGCTTTAAAAAGAGAAAAAAGTCCTGGAATTAATTTATTCTTTGCTAAATCTCCAGTGGCACCAAAAATAACCAACACAAATGGTGAATTCATAAGTCTATTCTAAATCTTTTGATCTGTAATAAAAAGAGTCTTTTTAGCAATATCAGTTTGCTGAAAAAATCGTGCAGGGATCTCCTCCAGTTTTCCCGGAGTAAATGTTTTTTGTAATGCCTTTTGTTTTTCTTTTCCAAAAACAAATACCAGCAAAAAATCCAATAATGAAAGGCCGGCAAACGTCATAGTAATTCTCTGACCAAACGGGCCAGTTGGATCATCAAATTCACTCACATATAAATCTTCCTGTTCTTTTTCAAACAACGGATTATTAAAATGGGCTCTATTTGGAGCAATTCCTGCAATATGTCCATCTGTTCCAATTCCTAAAATTCCAATGCTTTTGGGTATCTGGAAAAACAAATTTCTCAAAGTCTGATCATAATCCCTTGCATCTTGTTCTCTGTCATATCCCTTTTGAAGCATTGAATAAAATGGAATACGCTCTGTTTCTAAATATGACATGAGTCCTGTTTTGCTAATCATCAACTCGTTGCTTTTCTCATGCATTGGCTCACCAAAACGTTCATCAATCAAGCCAACACCAGCTGGGTGAAGAAGTTTTTCTTTTGCCAGAGTTTCATAAAGAGGAGCTGGGGTAGAACCACCAGAGAGAAATAAAACAGTTTTTTTATCTACTTCTTCAGCGAGAATTTCTTTGGCTTTTTCTAACCCTGCTTGAATATCCTTAACTATAAAAAATTGCATATTATTTTGGCAGAAGAGGCTGACCGGTAATAAGACGGATAACATCATGAAGCGTAATCAAAGCAATTAAAACAAGAAGAACAATCATACCCACTGCGTGAGCATATCCTTCAACTTGAGCATTCACTTTTTTCCTTGTCACTGCTTCTATAAGAATAAAGAAAAATCTTCCTCCGTCTAAAGCAGGAATCGGTAAAATATTTAAAATTGCGAGATTAAGAGAAAGCAAAGAGACAAGGGACAAAACAGCATTTGGACCAATTTGGATAAACTGTCCGGTTAACTGAGCAATACCCACAGGACCTGCCAACCCCTGAGGAACTTCTCTATGAACTACCACATCTGTCAAAGTTGTTCCAAGACCTTGTAAAATCTGCCAGGACTCAATAACACTTTCTTTAAGTCCGACAAATGGAGCTTGATACCAGGGGTATTTCTTTGTCACAACAGTTGCACTAATGGCAATACCCATTGCTCCTTCATTGG
The DNA here is from genome assembly GCA_035715145.1 of Patescibacteria group bacterium. GTDB lineage: Bacteria > Patescibacteriota > Microgenomatia > Levybacterales > UBA12049 > DASTLH01. Next base: position 9,780 of record DASTLH010000091.1, on the reverse strand, counting down.
ACGGATAATGAAGACGTGGCGTTACGTGAATAGTTCTGGTTTGGTTTTTACTATTTTTAATTACCACAACCATATCTTTTCCCAAATGCGCTTTTGTGTAATCTATCAACTGCTGAGGACTTGTCATAACAATAGAATTTACTGAGACAACAATCTCTCCTACTTTTATTCCTGCTTGAGCAGCCGGCGCATGAACAGCCAATGCAACTACCTGAACTTCCTTCCCTGGAGTTGCCACTCCCTGCACAGCAAAAAGATAAGAAATAATAACTACTGCCAAAAGAAAATTCATCACAACTCCGGCAACAACAATTGTTGCTCGCTGCCAAATTGGTCTGGAAAAAAATGCCCGTTTTATATCACCTTTTTCTGTCTGTTCTGTTGGAACAGAAATTTTTCCACCTCCTGCATCATCTTCTCCATATAATTTTACAAATCCTCCAATTGGCAAAAGATTGATAGAATAAATAGTTTCTCCAACTTTCTTACCCCAAATTCTTGGAGGAAATCCAAAACCAAATTCCTCTACTTTTACTCCCAGTTTTTTGGCAACAAAAAAATGTCCGGCTTCATGAATCAAAACCAACACTGACAAAATTAATAGAAAAACAATAACAGTTATTATCATAGTCTTTATGATAGCCTAGGACAGATGGGATTACAACAACCTACAGGAGAGATCCCAAAAAAGCACCAACAAGTGAAACAACTATACTAAAAATAATTGCCCACAAAAGCCCGTCTACTTTAAATCCCGGGACAATTGCACTCACCAATAAAACAATAATCCCATTTAAAATAAACATAAATAATCCGAGTGTCAAAATAGTAATTGGCAAAGACAACAAAACCAAAACTGGCTTAATAAACATATTTGCAACTCCTAAAAGAATAGCTACAACAGCGGCTGTCCAAAATCCATCAACTCGTACTCCAGGCAATATAAAAGATGCAATCATCACTGCTGCGGTACTCAAAAGCCACTTAATAAGAAGATTCATATATGTATGATAGGAAAGACTGCCAACAATTGCAACAGGCTAACCATTTCTAAACCCATGAGTAAACCGTCGTTCATTTCTGGCATGAGCATACGTTTCAAGACACCGCTTAGCAAAATCTGAAAGACTCTCTGTCCCGAGTAAGAACATTTCATGACGAATAAAGGGTGAGCGTCTCAATCTGCCAAACCCATCTGCCCAGGCATGTCTTTCATGGAAAAGTCTCATTGAGCTGTCAACAGCCCGGCTATTTCTCATTGTGTCAAACATTGCCCTTCGTGAAGAAAAATCTGCAGAAAATGACCTGCTAAGTGCATCAATCATATGAGAGGCGTAGCTGACAATTTTTGCCCTCTTTGGTAAAAGGCTGCTATCAGTTGCCTCTGCAGCCTGTGCCAATAAACGATCATCTTCTCTTCTCATAATTTCCAAATGCCCCATCTCATGAGCAAGAGAAATAAGCGCCGCACCATCTGGATCATCCTTTCTTGCAACAATTTCAACCCCAACAATAAATACCTGAGTATCCTGTGTGGACGTCATGTCTGTTGCGTACCACCCATTTTCAGAACCGGTAAAATAAAACCCTGAAGGAATTATATTTTCTCCAGAAGAACCTCCTCGTCTTTTCTTTTTTGGCGAAATACTTACTGGAGTAAACTCGTTATTCTCAAGCTGTTCATCAGTTTCCCAGCTAACCATTTCTCCTGTCCATAAAGGAACAGCAACAACACCTTCTCCAAAAACTTTTCTGTATACAACTTTTTCTGTTGGCCGAAATTGTACCCCAGTGTGAGGTGATAATCTCAGAAAGTCTGGCAGTCGTGTATCTTTTGCCTTATCAAAAGTTGTTTCACGAATAACTCCCCTGGCAAGTCCTCTTTCAGGGTTTTTCATGACATCAGAAGATCGCGGAGCAAATTCCATAGAAAGCTAGCGGATTTCTTTTCGTCTCTCATCTTGATGAATCAACTCCTGCACATCTGCAATTCCCCGAGCAGCATCTTGAAGACCAGGAAATACTCGAAGAAACCAAGGAAGATTTTTGGCAGGATCGCCCTCTCGTGCATCAACATCGCGCTGTGCTCTTCTCAAGTTAGCTAATTGAAAAGGCTCAAGGACTGCTTGAACTTCAGGTGGAATATCTGGACCATTTTCTATCATACAGGCGGATTATAAGCCTAAAAAGATAAAATGGCAATAGTAATTAGAGTTGGAGGAGTTCTTCTTCTTTTTGTTTCCCTAGAGAATCAACATTTCCCATAAATTCATCTGTTACTCGTTGTATTTCTTTTTCAAGTCTTTTCTGCTCGTCTTCTGAGAGTTCGTCATCTTTTTTAATTTCATTCATTCCATCTTGTCGAGCTTGCCTGATGAGAATTCTCCCGTTTTCAAGCTTTTGATGCATAAGGTGAATCAATTCTTGTCGTCTTTCCAAAGAAAGAGGTGGAATAGAAATACGAATAACACTTGAATCAACCACGGGAGAATATCCAATGTTTGCTTCCTGAATTGCTTTATTAATTTCTCCTAAAGTTGTCGCGTCAAATGGAGTAATAACCAAGGTCTGGGGATCTGATGCTCCAACGGTAGCAAGTTCCATAATTTTTAACTTTGCAGCACCACCATACGCATTTACAATAACGTTTTCAACAAGGGAAGGAGTAGCTCTGCCGGTGCGGACCGTTGCGATATCTGCCTTGATGACATCAAGGACTTTTTGCATTCGTGAGGTAGTTTCTCCAATTACTAAGTCCATAATTATAATTCAAATCGAGTGAATCGTTGAATTTTAATATTTTCTCCAGTTTTCTGAATTGCTTCTTTAACCATTTGTTCAATGGTGACTGATGAATCTTTGATGTATTCCTGAGCCAAAAGTTCTTCTGCATCTTTTGGATTCATTGCAGCAATTTGCATAGCAACTTCATGCGCTAAATGTTTAAATTCATCTGTTCTGGCGACAAAGTCTGTTTCACACAAAACTTCTACCATAACACCAATTTTCCCATTTCCGTGAATGTATGCTTCTATAACTCCCTCACCTGTTGCTCTATCTGCTTTTTTTGCAGCTTTTTCTGCAGCTCGTGCTTTAAGAAGGGAAAGTGCTTTTGCATAATCGCCATTTGCTTCTTCCAAAGCCTGTCTGCATTCACTAACAGAAATACTTGTTTCATCTCTGAGTTTTTTGAGGAGTTTAATATCTATCGTTGCCATTATTTTTCTTCCTTTTTAACTTTCTTAGGAGCTTTTTTTGCTACTGCTTCTTTTTTAACAGGTTTTTCTTCCTCTGTCGATGCCTTTTTTTCTTCTTTTGCTGGTTTTTCTTCAACTACTTCTTCTTTTACTGCTTCTTTTTCTTCTGTACCCTTTTCAGCTTTTGCTGGTTTTCGTTTTACTTCTGTTCCAGTTTTTCCTTCATTCCACGCATCAACAACTGCACCAATAAGAAGTTTTAAAGAACCAATAGCATCATCATTTGCTGGAATAATATATTGAATTGGATCGGGATCTGCATTGGTGTCAACAATTCCTGCAACAGGAATTCCCATTCTATTTGCTTCTCTCACTGCAAGTCCTTCTAAATGAGTATCAACCACAAACAAAACGTCTGGGAGATTTTTCATGTCAACGATTCCTGAATAGAAATAATGAAGTTTTGCTCTTTCTTTTTCCCATTCTCCAACTTCTTTTTTAGTGTAATTAGCCTGCTCTTCTTCACTTTTAAGCTTTTTTTCTAAATTTCTGAGTCTATCAAAATTTTTCTGAATTGCTGTAGGATTAGTAAGAGTTCCACCAATCCATCGTTTTGTGACGTAATAAATACTGGTGTTATCAACTAACGCTTTCATTTCCTCTTCAATAATAGGAGCTGCCTGTCTTTTTGTTCCAACAATAAGCATTGTTGTTCCTTCCTTTTCTGCAACAGATTTAAGGTATGCGAGAGTTTCATCTAATCCTTCTTTTGTTTTACCAAGATCAATAATGTGGATTCCATCACGAGCCTCAAACACGAAATCTCGTGCTTTTGGATTTTGTCGAGTTACTTGGTGACCAAAATGGCAACCAGCTTCAAGAAGTTCTTCTAAAGTTATTTCTCTCATAATCCTTATTCCTCTACTTAGCTATCTGTGGAGACAGGATTATAAGCTAAGTATGTGTGATGAATGTATTTTACCAAACTGAAGAGACAATTACAAGCGCATTATGGAACAGGAAACTTGGCGCACATGTCTTTTACCTCTTTTGCAATTTTCTTAAGATTTTTATTTGTTCCTATTTCTTTTCTGAATTTCTTTAACAACTCCACTCTTCCTTCTTTATCTTGTGGAAGAGTATATCCTTCAACCTCTGCAACTGTCCTGGCAATCCATCGTGCAATCTTTACCATTTCCCGCTCTTTCATTCCTCTTGTCGTGAGAGCTGGAGTCCCCATGCGAATTCCTGACGTATAAAATGGTGGCATTGGATCATACGGAACCAAATTATAATTTAAAACAATTCCCGCAACTTCTAATGCTTCTGCAGCAATTTTGCCACTCACATTTTTATTTTGTAAATCTACTAAGACTAAATGGTTATCTGTTCCGCCACTAACCACTTGCAAATCATGCTTCATCAATTCCTCAGAAAGGGCTTTTGCATTTTTTACTATTTGATGAGCATAGGTTTTAAATTTTGCGCTGCTTGCTTCTTTGAGAGCTACGGCAATTGCTGCTGTTTGATTGTCATGTGGGCCTCCCTGCAAACCCGGAAAGACTGCTGTATTGATGCGTTTTGGCAATTCTGGATCTTTTTTTAGTCCACGCTCTGTCACCATAATCATAGCGCCTCGTGGACCTCTGAGAGTCTTATGAGTGGTAGTCATCACAACATCAACATAGGCAACTGGACTTGGGTGGGCGCCTCCGACAACCAATCCGGTAATATGTGACATATCTGCCATTAAAAAACACCCTGCTTTGTCTGCAATTTTTCTGAATTTTGCCCAATCAATTGTTCTGGAATATGCAGTAAATCCGCAAATAAGAAGATCTGGTTTTTCTTTCAAGACTTGTTCTTCTACTTCTTTGTAATCAAGCTGACGAGTTTTTTGATTGACTGTATAATGAGCTGTTTTATAAAAAGTTCCAGAGAATCCAATCACATCTAATCCATGAGTAATATGACCACCGTGATCCAGAGCAAGTCCCATTAATTTTTGACCTGGCTTTAAAACAGCCATATAAATGGCAGCATTTGCAGGGCTTCCAGAATATGGTTGAACGTTTACATAGGGCACTCCAAATAATTTTTTTGCCCGTTCGATTGCCAGCATTTCTACCTGGTCTACAACAGCATTTCCCTGATAGTATCGTTTGGTAGCATACCCTTCTGAATATTTATTGGTAAGAACAGAACCAAGAGTTTCCATAACAGCTTGTGAAGTATAGTTTTCTGAGGGGATCATTTCCAAGACATCTTTTTGACGTTTTTCTTCTTCTTTAATGAGTTTGTAAATTTGTGGATCTGTCTTTGGTAAATACTTCATACTGGCTACTATAATTAATCTGAATACCACAGACAAGTACCCAAACTATAACAATTCCTATCAATTTCTATTCTGGTAACACTGTGATAAAAATTACCCCAGTGTTGTTCGCCTCAAAACCTGATCTTCTCTCATGTGAGCAACGTAACTTTCTAATGTGGGTCGAGAACCTCTTCTTTTAAAGAGAAATTCTCCAACTCCTGCAAAAGAAGAATCATCTTCATAAAATCTCATTGCAAGCATTTGTCCATGCTGTCTAATTTCTTCTGCTCTTTGAACATCAAGGGTAGCTGCTTTTTCAAGTCCTCGTTGTTTTAATGCGTCACACCCATTGGTATTAATCCTATCAAATGCCTCTATCACCAAAAAAACAGCAGGGGCAACTCGTTTTAGAATGGAAGACCATTCCCCTTTTCTCAAACGAGCAAGTCCCATTGCCATAGGATCACGAAGTCCAACATATCCGGCAAAAATATCATCAAACATTTCTGTTTCTGCTTGTGTCGCAAGTCCCAAAACATCTGGACTTGAAAGATGGTAAACCGCTCTTACTGTGCTGGCGATTTTCAAATTTGCACTTTGAAAACTCCCGTCTATGGCATCTGTGACACGCTGGTGAAGTGCTTCTAACATACTAGCTTGCAACAATACAAAATTATAACGAGTTTGTCAATCAAACCTATCTTTTTTAAGACCTTTCTGTTTGGAAAAACTAAAAATGAAAAGGGTTATTCCCATTCCATGGTAGCTGGAGGTTTTGTAGTAATATCGTAGACAACGCGAGAAATTCCTGCCACCTCATTGACAATTCTTGATGAGATTGTCTGTAAAACATCGTAGGGCAAATGTGCCCAGGTAGATGACATAATATCTTTTGACTCAACAACACGAAGAGCAATTACTTCGCCCATAAACTTTCCGTCTCCTTTTATTGCGGTCGAAGAAGCGTTAGTCATAACAGGAAAGGAAATAAATATTTTCTCCAACCACCCTGCATTTTTAAGCTCCTCCATAACAATTTTGTCAGCATGTTTTTCTTGAGACAATCTCTCTTTAGTAACTTCCCCTCGTATCCTTACAGCAAACCCAGGACCAGGAAACGGCTGTTTGAGAACAAACTCCTCTGGCAAACCCAACTCTTTTCCCAAAGCCCTGACTTCATCTTTATACAGCTCTCGCAAAGGCTCTAAAAGCTTTAATTTCATGTTTTCTGGCAAGCCACCCACATTGTGATGAGATTTTATTTTTGAGGCATGTTTGCTCCCCTGGCTTTCAATGACATCTGAATAAATTGTCCCTTGCATAAGAAATTGCACATCGGCATTTTCTTGCAATAATCTCGTCATTTCCTGCTCAAAAATTTCTATATAAAAATTTCCGATAACTTTTCGTTTTTCCTCACTGTCAGTAATTCCTTTCAATTTTTGAAGCATTTGCTCTTCTACCTCTATAACAACTGGTGTTATATCAAAGCGCTTGAAGAGGTTTTTGACTGAATCAACCGCATCATCTCGCATAAGCCCGTTATTAACAAAAATTGGAGTAAACCTTTTCCCAATTGCCTTTGCAACCAAAGTTGCAGCAACCGTACTATCAACCCCACCAGACACTGCTCCAATTACATGAGCACTGCCTACTGTTTCTTGAATTTTTTTAATCATGTCCTCTGGAGAAACACCATGATGTTCTTTTTTAACGTCACAAATTTCCAAAAAGTTTTGGAAAATCTGATTTCCAAACTGTGTATGCTCTACTTCCGGGTGAAATAATATGCCATAGATCTTTCGCTTGGTACTCATTGTGCAAGTAAAAGGAACATTTTTTGTCTGACCAATTAAAACGAAATCCTCTGGAAGTTTTACTATTTCATCTCCATGATTCATCCAAACCGTTGACTCCTTTGCAACGCCCTTTAACAACACGGCATTTTCATCTAAAACACTAAACTTTGCAGGACCATATTCTTTGCGCCCAGAAACCACTTCTCCGCCAAGTAAATGAGCTGTGAGTTGAAACCCATAACAAATTCCCAAAATAGGAATTCCCAATTCAAAAATCTTAGGATCAAGAGAAGGTGCTCCATCTTCATAAACAGACATCGGACCACCTGCTAAAACAATTCCTGATGGTTTTTCTTTGACAATTGTTTCTAAAGCAGCTTCTGGGGTAACTATTGTGGAATGCGCACCAAGGTCCTTGAACCGACGGCCAATAAGATGTGTTGTTTGTGAACCAAAATCAATAATAAGCAACATACCCTATTATAGCTGATTTTGTCGCAATTGAAAAGCTTTTTCTCTTCTTTCAATTTGCCAAAACAGGGTAAAATTGCTATAATTACTCATGGACAAAGTTTTATATCCAACATTTCCGCTTGCAGATTTGCACGTCCACACCAGACCGAGTATTTCCCCTGCTGTCTACTGGCGACTTGCCCACGAACAAGGCATAAAACTCCCTAAAAAAGACTACGAAGAGTTTGCCGAATATATCACTCTTTCTCCCGAGAAAAAAATGACTCTCAATGATTATTTTTCTGAAATTTATCACACACTTTTATATAAACTCAGTTCAGGAACGATTATTCAAGAACGCGTTTTTTATGAAATTTTTACCGGTGCCTATAGAAATAATGTCCATTTAATTGAGCTCAGAACAGACATTATGAAAGTCAACAACAATGGTGAACAAGACCTTGACGCAATTGTTATGGCGATGCTTAGAGGCATGGAACGAGCTCTCTTAGAATACCCCAAACTCTCAGCTGGACTTATTTTTTCTCTGGCACGAGAATTTTCTCTGGAGAAAAATACCATTATGATTGAAAAGGCAATTAAATATAGAAAACGAGGCGTTGTCGCAATTGATTTTGCCGGCCCGGCAACAGCTTCATTTCACTACAAACATTACAAAGACATTGTTGAGAAAGCAAAAAAGGCAGGCCTTAAAGTCACTGCCCATGCAGGAGAAATTGAGGAAGCAAATGATATGTGGGAAGCACTAGAATTTATCCAGCCACAAAGAATTGGACATGGAATAAAGGCTGCATACGACAAAAAACTGATGGCAGAACTGGCAAAACGAGAAGTTGTTTTGGAGGTTTGTCCAATGAGTAATCTTATGACAAAAGCTGTTAAAAACCTTGAAGAAATTGAGTGGATTTTTAAAACATTTCTTGAGAATAAAGTTCGCTTTACTATTAATACTGACTGGCCAGAGGTGATTCAAGGAGCACATCAATGGAGACAATATCAAATGCTCAAAGAGAATAATATTCTCACAGACGAACAACTCAATCACTGTAATAAAATTGCTTTTGACTCTACTTTTATTCCCCAAGGAGGCCTCAATGCTTATTTATAATCTTATTTCTTTTTAGGAGGAGTCAGCGAAGAAAATACAATTCCCTGAAGTTGCCCAAGAGACAGTTCATGATCTGTTCGTATCGATTCCGGCAAATAACTCATAAAAACTCTTCGAAGTTCTCGGGTAAAAAACGGAATTTTATACTCCTGCCCTATCTGAAAGTCAGGAATTTGAAACCCAAATCCTACCTCTCCAAGTTTTCTTCTCCCCCTTTGCCCAGGATCATCTTCACATAAAGATCGTCCTTTGCTACTGTCTTCAATATACACTTCCCTCTCACTTCCCTGTAAAAGAACCTGAACATCACGCCCAAACATATCATCTCTGTGTTCAATACAAAATGCCAAAATGATATTTATTGGAATAGGACCAGTGGGATTAATGACTCGGCCAATAAAAGCGCCATTAGCATTTTGAGTAACTTCAAAAGAACAAAGAGGTTGTTCTGAATTCCTGTCACGATCACCAAAGTAGTTATACGTCCGCTCTGCCATTAGTAATTCTCACCAGCATTTGTAATGAGTACATCATGAGGATGTGACTCGGTGAGAGATGCTTGGGTAATTTGTGTGAACTTTGCTTTTGCCTGAAGTGTTGCCAAATCTTTTGCTCCGACATAAAACATGCCTGATTTTATGCCACCAATTGCCTGATCTACCAATTGCTTAACTGTTCCTTTAACAGGAACCAATCCTTCCACCCCTTCTGCCACCAACACTTTATCTTTGTATGATTTACCATGAAACTCATCTTCAGATTTAATGGCAGCCCCTTTTTGCATGGCACCAATTGACCCCATACCACGATATTCTTTGAAGACATATTCATTTTTTTCTTCATGAAGAATACTCTTAAAACGTGCTGGAACATGTTCTTTTGTTA
>DASTLH010000090.1:0-5566 GCA_035715145.1 Patescibacteria group bacterium | reverse complement strand
AGATTGCAAAATGTGTAGCAAAAAATAAATAGAAAGAGACTTTTCTATTTACCATTACCCACTCGTTGGGTAATGGTTTTTTTTGGGATAACAAATAAAAAGTGGAAAACAAATCTGAAAAGAGGAAACTCTGAGCGGGCGATGGGAATCGAACCCACTGCCTTCTCCTTGGCAAGGAGACGTTCTACCGATGAACTACGCCCGCAATAGATAGAATTATATCAAGAACCACTGGAATTTCCAAGGACGCATACCAAAACCAATTATTGAACCCTCACCAGTATCTGTTTATAATGAGATTGCTATGCAGGCAAACCAACTAAAATCTTTTATTGCAGAATTTCCTGATTTTCCACAAAAGGGAGTCAATTTTAAAGATATCTCTCCACTTTTAGCAAACCCCCAGCAATTCTCCTTGGCAATTAATGAAATGTGTCAGGCAGTTGAAAATATCGAATTTAATAAAATTGTTGCAATAGAAGCTCGAGGATTTATTTTTGCTGCTGCAATTGCGTACAAGCTACAAAAAGGACTTATTATTTGCCGAAAACCAGGAAAACTTCCCGGAGAACTCATTGCCAAAGGCTATAACTATGAATACTCTTCATCAGAAATTAGCATACAAAAAGACAAACTGACCAAAGATGACACAGTACTTGTTGTTGATGATGTTTTGGCAACTGGCAATACAGCTCTTGCTGCTTATCAACTCTCTGCGTCTTGTGCACGCGTTGCAGGATATCTTTTTTTCATTGAATTAGATTTTCTTAAGGGGCGAGAAAAATTAAAAGAAAACAGCCCTGTCACAGACCAACAAATTTACAGCATTCTTCACTACTAATATGAATACTCTTTTTTTACTTGCTATGGGATATGAAATCTCTCACATTTTTAATCTTGTGGATTGGAACGTAAGTCAAGAAAAGCCATTTCCAGTCTATACCCACAAAACGCTTCCTTTTACCATTGTCCAAACCGGAGTGGGCAAAGTAAACGCTGCCGCAGCAACGCAATTTGCCTTAAGTCACTATCCAACAGAGCGAATTGTTAATCTTGGTGCTGTTGGGTGTATGAATAAAAAAATTGCAATTGGAGAAGTCAGACAAATTTCTGAATGCACATTCTTTGATGTTGATTGCACAGCATTTAATTATAAACTTGGACAAATACCAAAATGTGACATTGCATCGTACCCATTACATACAACAGGGGACATACCGGTAGCAAAACTGGTCACAGGAGACTCGTTTATTTCAGATCAATCAAAATTGCAGGCAATCTCTGATATTTTTTCTCCTGATTTTATTGATATGGAGCTTGCGGCAATCGCTCATACGCTCTATATCAATGACAAACTTTCTTTACTTGAGAGTTTTAAAGCGCCATCTGATTATGCAAATGCCTCATCTTCTCAAGACTTTTATGATAATGAAAAACTGGCATTTTCCCACTTACAAGCCCTTGCTGCTTTATTGTTGACTGAAAAAAAGTAAGATGCTATTGTAGGAAGCATGGCAAAAAGAGCAGAAATTGAATTTATCTCCGGCCCACACTCCTCACAAAAAGATCACACAATAATGCCTGGTGGCACGCTTATTGAGGATAAACGGATTGTGTCATCAGAGCGACTTGGACTGCATCAATACCTGCTTCCTATCAAAACGCCTCAAACTGATGAGTTTCACCAGGGAATGCATACGCTTGAGCATATGCTTGCATATTCTCCTGAAACAGGAAGTCTGAGAACCCAAATGGTAAAAGCCACACGCAAAGCTCGCAGCGGAAAAGCAATTCTTGATGTATCACCATTTAGAATTGATGAAGACCATTTTGCCTTTCGCGCTACTTCTGTCTTACCACTCAACCCTGCGTCTCTTGAAAAGGCATACCTTCACAGTCTTGCCATTGGAACAGAATACATACAAAACGGCGGTCTTCCTCCATTTGCCACTCCCGGGCAGTGCGGACAATATGATTTTCATAGCCCCCAGGCGGCACTGGAAATTATTCAAGCAACCCAAAACGCACTTCTTAGGGGAGAAACAAACGTTGAAGAAATCCCACCAGCAGAGCCAACGGCAACAACCATTACTGTTGCCGATCTTCGGTTGATTCGTCCAAAGGCAGAAGGAGCACACGACCAGCGAATGCTTCACCCAACTTCAAGCCATCTTATCTCCCAAGTACTCGAACATTTTGTCCATAAAGGTATGCCTGATGGACAAGCAGGACAGGTAAAATTTGGTACGTTTGGTTGTATGACAGGAGACTATACGATGGTTATGGATAAACCTCTTCCCCAAATCCATGTTGCCATAGCCCGAACACTTTCCATGCTTTCTGAGTTTGCAGAAAGTGATGATGAAGAAATGCACCAACTGGGTCTTGACGCTCAATTTTGTTTAGACCATATTCAAGCTACCTCTCCCGACATCTTTGCTGAGGCACAAGCCAAAGGACCAATTGAAATAAAAACAGAAGAGCAACCACCACTGTACCTTCGAAGAGATGGCTTTAGAAATACCACACTTTAATCTTTTAATGCTTCTTTTACCTGCTGAATATCTATTTTTAATTGTTTTTGCAGCTCCGGCAACGACGACAAAGAAATAAGTCCACGAATAAAATGCTTTAAACAAAAAGAAACAGTCTCATTATAAATATCCTCTGAAAAGTGTAAAAGGTGGATTTCCAACACCCGTTTTGTTTCTCCCAAAACACTTCGCGGGCCAAGATATAAAGCACCCGTATATATTTTGCTTTTATACGTTACCAGACACGCATACACACCTTGTTTTTTATTTTTGGGGAGAATTGTTTCATCTAAATTGAGGGTAGGGTAGCCAATAGTTTTGCCTAATTTATTGCCATGTAAAACAGATGCGTTATACCATTTCATATATTTTGGCAGGAAAACAACTATGTAGCACGAGTTTATAATTCCTCTGGCTGTGGGTATTGATCAAGCTTACTAAAGGTATATCCTTCATTTTGCAAAGTCTCGATAATTCTTGGAAGTGCCTTCACCGTCGCTAGATGATTTGAATGAAGGAGAATATTGGATCCATTATGGGTAGCACCAACAACTCGTTGCACTAGATCATCTGTTGAAGGCTCTGACCAGTCTCGCGGATCCACATCCCACAAAAATATTCGCAACCCCAACTCATGAGCATCAGAAATAACATATTGATTTACCCCTCCATACGGAGGCCTAAAAAACAAAGTTGGCTTGTAGGTGATACTTTGAAGAATATTATCTGTACGAGACAACTCATCAAGAATTGAAGCATTTGACAGGTTGGGTAAGAAAGAATGAGTAAATGAATGATTCCCAATAAGATATCCACCTTTTACGGTTGCCAGTGCAGCCTCGTGAGCAGATGGAACATTTTTACCAACCAGGAAAAAAGTTGCTTGAACATTATATGCATGTAAAATATCTAAAATCATCGGGTGATAGAGTGAATTTGGACCGTCATCAAAAGTGAGATACGCAATCTTAGGACCGGGAGCAGATGAGGTCCCTAAAACATGAGTGGTACTCAATCTCTGTCCTGTTGGAATGGAAAGGAAATGTGCACTTTGCGGATTATACAATTGTGCATACAAAGCAACTCGCGCCTCATGATCATCAAATTCTGCATGGGTAATTGACTCCACTTTTCCAGCAAAAACTCCGAGTCGTTGGTTAAGTTTTGTGTCATCAATACGAAGACTCAAGGTAGTTTTTTGATGATTTTTGGGATTTGGCCTTTCGACAACTACTGCCATTTGCTTCAAATCATCAGAGGTCAGAATAAAGCTAATGCCGCCGCTGACAATCCCCACAGGCGTTGAGAAAAATGAAACTGCTTGTTTTTGAATTGGAATAAGCTCACTGACATCATGATGGTTAACAAAAGCAGTGTAAAAAGGAACAGGAAAAACTGATGGGGGAGGGTTACTGATGTTATTTATTATGAAAAGAGAAAGTTTATCCACTTGAATTTTTTTCCCATCTTGTGCTGGGATAATTTTTTTAAAATCATGGACGAAATCAAGAGAAATAGGTTGGGGATTTGTATCTAATTCTGTTTGCAATGCAATAATTTTTAGCGTTAATAAACTCTTTGAAACAGTCCCACTAATAGAAATAGTACCAAGCCCCAACAATGCTTTTTCCTGGACAAAAAATCTCTGGAAAATTGTTCCTGTTCGTCCTTCAGACAAAAGCTTATTTGCAAGGTATCCTGAATTTACCCGATATCCAACATCTGTCTGAGAAATTTTTATGACTTTACCTTTATCTCCTAAGAGCAAAGGACGATTATGACTCAAAGCTTCTTTCTGAATTAATGTATCAAGATCGTTATATTTCAGACCAAAAAGAAAGTGATTTTCAAAACGAAGACCGAGAATGGGTGTTTTATTTTGTAAATTGTTGTAGGCAAAAGCTGCATCATGTAAAAGAAAAATTATAAGAAATCCCACACCAATTATCTTCTTATGAGTAAGAACAAATAATTTAAAGCGAGAAAATAATTCTTTTAAATAGCTCATTGTGTTGTCAAACAATCTCCACGTACAATTTCTATATCTTGTTCAAGGTTTTCTGGAACTTGCAGTTGTTGTGCTTTTAAATCCAAATCAGCCTGTTTACAAAAAGAAGTTAACTTTTGTTTATCTCTAAAATTCCCTGTCGTAGAAATGATTGTTTGTGTTTGATTAACATTTGAGAGTAACCGTTGAACCAAATATGACGTCGTAGAAAAATCTTCTGCTTTCAAATTGTCAGAGATAGATTGGACCACCCCTTCTGAAAAATGAGTGAGAAGTTCTGTCTTTTGAGGACCTGTTGTTTCATCAACTTTTTTATCCTCTGCTTCTGCCTGAGAAACAATATCAGGATTAATAGATTCAGGAGTTGCAATAACATCATCTTGATTGAGGATAGGGTTGGTATCAGAGCTTGCATTCCCACCAGACACATCGGTAGGCAAAGGAGTCGGCTGATCAGATCCACTGGTGTCTGACGTAGGAGAGGGCGTATCCGAAATTGGCGCCTCTGTGGGAGCAGGAACACTTGTTGGCTCAACTGAAGAATTATCCCCTGTGGGGGAAATCGTGTCTACGGGAGTCACTGAATTATTACTTGTCGTATTTGCGGAAGTATCCGGCACAGGAGTATCTGTTGGAATGTCAGCAGCAGGAGTGTCTGTTGGCTGATCTACAGGGGTAGTGTCATCTGCAAGAATTGAAAGTCCCAAAACGTGTTTTGGTGAATGTTTCGTGTTTTGCATGAGAGGAGTACTTGATGAAAAATTTAAAAGAAGAGTAAGTGTGAAAATTTGTAAAAGAATAAAACCAGCAACTGCTTGCATATTCTCACTGTATAAAAAATGCAAAGACGTGTCAACAATCACCAATAAAAAGCAGTAATACCGTAGACAACTTTTATAAGATGTTATTCCTGAAAAGGAAGAATATTAAACAATATTGTATAAGGATAGTTGCTATTATCAGATCCTTGTCCTTTGCCAATTAGCTTAATGTAGTATTTCCCGGGATCAGGAATAGCCAAGAC
>DASTLH010000089.1:0-9263 GCA_035715145.1 Patescibacteria group bacterium | reverse complement strand
TCTGCAGCGTGTACTGACCTACCAGCTACATGAATGTTATATTGCAAATGACCTTTTCTCCCGTAATTTAATGCAAAATCTTGATCATAATCATCAACCTGTCCGCTCTCACCCACAACTAAGAATGCAACATCATCTAATTCTCCAGCATCGACAAGAGCATGGGCTCCTTTAGAAATATTTTCTTCGTCAACGCCAAATAATACCTTCACGGGAAGATTATTCTCAGCAGCAAATTTTGCCGTTTCAAGAATAGCCGCTACTCCACCTTTCATATCTATAACTCCAAGACCGGTAGCTCTATCTCCCTCTATTTTTAATGTGAAAGGATCTTGTTGATAATCTGCGTGAGGAGGTACGGTATCCATATGTCCATAAAATCCAAGATACCTATCACTTTCTCCAAAAGTACCAACTATATTATTTCGCCCGGGCTCCACAGGAACTTCATGCACTTTAAATCCATATTCTAAAAGCATACCTTTTATTTTTCCTGATATAGCTGCTTCATTAGGAAAGACAGAAGGCGTTTCAACAAGCTCACGTAATATTTCTGTAGACATTTACCCTACACTAAATCACTTAGTATATTTTGTCAATATATAGCAATTCCCCTTTACTATCCGACATCACCTACCTTATAACTGAGGCTGTTTGAGAGTGATTATCCCTATAGGAAATGGACTTTATGAAGTTTTGAGGGCGTTGCTGCCGGACCTGCCCCGCAAAGCGGGATTTCGTACTGCGGTACTCAAGATTCGAGCTGGCGCACAAAGCTATGTCTGCAACAAACAAATAAAATATTGACAATGGCCAAAATTTTATTTGCTGGCTCTACTAGACTATGTAGGAACTTTTTATAGAGAAAGTGTGTTTACTTATCTTTAACAGATGGAACAATTCCATCTAATGCAAAGTCTGCATGAATCGTCTCAGCTCGATAACAAGCATCATAAATACTTTCCTGTACTGCGTCTGCCGCCGCTTGGCAAATAATATCTAATTGAGGGTAAGACCACCCATCACCTCTAATAGAGGTGGCATCTTTTGTGACAAAATCAGTTACTTCTTCAGTAGAGAAGACAAAAAGCGAATCACCATCCATAGAAGTGTTTACTGGATTGATTGCTCTTGTTTGTCCTTGAGTTGCTACATGAGCAATTCTTTCATAGTTTTCTCGTGACCAAAGATTTGCATTGATACCGACAATCGTTATGGTTGTATTTTGTTTGTTATCAGTCAGCACATCAGAAAAGTGCTTAAACTTCTTAAATTCGCCACTCTTTGTTCTATTGCCAGCAAGGATTTTTCCGTCTGGAAGAATAATGTTTCCCACAGCATTTACAACTGATAGTGCAGTAACAATTATTCCATTTCCTAAATCAACTCTCGCACAACCTACCCCTGCTTTCATTCCTGGAAAGGTTTTTCCTTCGTCTTCATAAAAGAACTTTCCAACAGATGTCCCAGTTCCAGCCCCAACATTGCCTCTGGTAACTTCATCATATGTAGCATTTTCCACAGCTTCTCTTGCATATGAGGGATCATACTGACCAATGTGTGTACCTAAATCATAAACGATTGCACCTGTAAGATTGGGATTTATTATCTTTCTACTTTTGTATCCTATTCCTTTTCCAACCAAAGCTTTCAGTATTTCACCTGCAGACGTAAGACCATACCAGCTTCCTCCAGATATAAAGATTCCATGAGCATAATTGTCTAATTTCCCGTTTGCAAATACATCTGTATTAAATGTTCCCGTACTGCCTCCATAGGCTTTATATGCCACTGCGAAAGGTTTATCGAATAGAACAACGGTGCAACCTGTAAGTTTGTCTAAATGCGTAGAGTGACCAACTCTTACTCCTTTAAGAGCTGTAAGCGTATTATTCATAAGATAATGATAACATTTATATTTTTTTATTCAAACATAAAAAGTGAGGCTGCCAGTTCGAATCCAGAGCTGGTCAAGCCATTTTTCAAGAATTTTTGAGGCTAATTTAAGGCAAAAACCTTTGCTGGCGAGCTTACCCTCAGATGGAACCAAATTTATCCAAGCTTACTCAATACCTTCGAAAAACTCAAGAAACTTGGATATATTATATCAAATGGTGAGATCTCCATAATTGAGCCCGAAAAGGAGGATAATCATGTTTAAGTCCTCTCTTTTTGACGAGAAAACCTTTTATCAAACGTTTTTGGAAGATTTGAAACATTGCACATCAGAAGTAATAATTGAAAGTCCGTTTATTACATCTTACCGAATGAAAACATTTGATCGAGTATTCCAAAACCTTTTAGAAAAAGGTGTAAAGATATACATTATAACCCGTGATCCATCTGAACATGATAACGGCTATGATATTCAATCTGAGGAAGCTGTTCGGTGGTGTGAAGAAATAGGAATACAAGTATTTCTGTGCAAAGGTAACCATCATAGAAAACTAGCTATTTTAGATAGGAAAATCCTTTGGGAAGGCAGTCTCAATATCCTTTCTCAAGTAAAAAGCAGGGAAATAATGAGAAGAATTGACTCAGAAAAAATTACATTACAAACGTTTAAATTTTTACATTTTTCAAAATACATTTAGCTGAGTTGCACATTTTAAGTAATGAAAATTGCAGCATATCTCCTTATTCCCTACTTGTTATGGGCAAGTTTTGCTACATTTCTTAATTTTTCTTAGCAGTATTAAATCCATAAAAACCCTCTTGACAAATAATTGGCACTCGTAGTAATCTATTGCCAGATACAATAATTTGTATCATTTTAGTCAGGAATTCTCAGCAAAACCAGAGTGAGGATGGCTTGATTACCTCCTCCAAAGAGCCGAGACTCTCCAGACTACTAACTACAATTTTAAACATATAAAACGAAAGGAGGTGAATATATATGGCATATGATCTGATTCCAAGAAACTTGTTCTCGTTTCCATCAATGCAACTTCCATCAATTTGGAATGATGACGATGATTGGCTAACAGCACCAAGCAGTCCAAGTGGGTTATCAGTATCAGAAGATGAGAAAAAAATCTATATTGAAGCATCTCTTCCTGGTATTGATCCTAAAAACATTGAAATGACTTTCCAGGATGGATACCTTTGGATTCGAGGAGAGACAAAAGAGGAAGATGAGGATAAGAAAAGAAAATATTATAGGCAGGCATCTAAGTCTTTCTCATATAGAGTTGCTGTACCTGGAGATATTGATGACAGCATAGATCCAACCGCAACATACAAACACGGTATCATGACTGTTGCTTTCATGAAATCTCCAAAAGCACAACCTAAAAAAATCCAAGTCAAGTTACAGGCAGGTGACAGTGACGGAAAGTAATCCATGTGTGATACCCCAAGCTCTGCTAGTCATATGTGGAGCTTGGGGTAGGGAAAAGAAAAATTTTGTATAAAACTAACAATAACAAACAATGAGTTACAAATAAAAATAATGCTATTCATATTATGAAACCATTACATAAAATGCTTTTATTACTTCTTGGACTCCTTGCCTTATGGGGAGTTATTGTCACAGTTAAGCCATCTGTACTTTCTTCGTTTTATCATAATCTTTCATTTTTCCAAAACAAGTCAAGTCAGCTTCCTTTTCAACAAGGAGTAAAAATTCTATCCGAAGAGTCTGTTACCGTAGATACGGTCAAAAAAGTCGGCCCATCGGTTGTAACTATTATTGGTACTGGACCTGCAACTACCCAACAGGAACAGCTATTCCCATTTGATCCGTTTGGCACATTTAATCTCCAAGTTCCTTTCCAACCTCAGCCTCAACAAAGTGTTGGTTCAGGGTATATTCTTAATAGTGCTGGCCTTATTGTCACAAACAAGCATGTTGTATCTGACACTTCAGAAACCTATCAGGTAATTACTGCTTATAATAAAAAATATTCAGTAAAAAATATTTATCGCGATCCAGATAATGATATTGCCATTATTAAAATAGACCCATCCGAGAACCTTGGGACAACTCTTACTCCTGTAGTTCTTGGTGATTCGTCGCATTTGGAAGTCGGACAATTTGTTGTGGCTATTGGCACAGCTTTGGGAGAGTTTAAAAATACTGTAACAACCGGTGTTATTTCAGGTCTTGGTCGTGGTAT
The DNA here is from genome assembly GCA_035715145.1 of Patescibacteria group bacterium. Classification (GTDB taxonomy): domain Bacteria; phylum Patescibacteriota; class Microgenomatia; order Levybacterales; family UBA12049; genus DASTLH01. The sequence continues at coordinate 5,145 of DASTLH010000089.1, read as the reverse complement.
TACCGCCGGAGACGAGTTTGCAGGAAGTGTTGAAAATCTCAGCAATGTGATCCAAACCTCGTCAGCAATAAATCCAGGCAATAGTGGTGGCCCATTGGTTAACTCTTCGGGACAAGTGATTGGCATGAATACCGCAGTTGCTCAAAATGGACAAAATATTGGTTTTGCGATTCCAATAAATACAATAAAAGATGCTATCAATAACTTTAATGAAAATGGGCAGCAATTCAGTAGACCATTCCTAGGAGTCTCATATAGAAACATCTCTCAATCGTTAGCACTGCTCAATAATGTACCACAAGGTGCATACGTGGCAAGTGTTGTAGCAGGTTCTCCCGCTGAGAAAGCTGGTATTCAACAGGGAGATATTATTCTTAAGGTTGATGGCACAAGAGTTGACGATAAGAATAATCAAGTAGCAGCACTTATTAGTCATAAAAAGGTGGGACAGTCTGTTACAATTAATCTGTGGAGAGATAACAAAACAATGGATGTGACCGTAACGCTTTCTGATGCAGGGAAAAGCGGATAATAAAGGAGAAAATATATGGTAAATATTTACGTTATCATGGGTTACATAAGACAGGGGCTCTTTGTTGAACAGACAGGGAATAAGGATTCGAACCAAAATTAGCCTCAATATTTATTTTTCAGGATAAAATAATAATTTCTGGAATTTTTTTAGCCTCAAAAAGTTGATTGCTGCCGGACCTGGATTCGAACCAAGATAAACGGATTCAGAGTCCGTTGTCCTACCATTAGACGATCCGGCAAGGTGATACAATTTTACTAGAAATAGGCTGAAATTGCTACCTGAAGAGTCGAAGGATATGCGGAAGAAAAATTAACACCCCCACAACCACTGATCCAAGAGAAATTACCAATACCATTCCAGCACTCACGTCTTTTGCAATTTTTGCTTCTTGACGATGTTCTTTGGTAATAAGATTTACCATTTCCTCAAGCGCTGTATTTATCATTTCTGCAGCAATCACCAGCAAAATCATAACTCCTAAAATCCCCATTTCAAAAGCACTTACTCTAAAAAAAATACTTGCCATAATTACCAAAAATGCTACAAGAAAATGGATGCGGATATTTTGATTGTGAAGGATACTAAACCACAATCCTTCAAATGCATATTTAAAAGAATTGAGAAGAAATTTTGGTTTAAAACGAAAATACTTATCTATCATATTTTGATTAACAGACTAATCCAAAAAGTGACAACTGTAACGGCTGCCCCCAGAAGCATTCCTGCAACTGCTTCTGCCTGAGTATGTTTTTTTAAATAGATGCGAGACCATCCAACCAACGCAACCATTCCAATCATAGCAAAAAATGGAACAAGTCCATAGACAATTGCCATAGTAACAACATACGCTGTCACAACAGCCAAGTGGATACTCGCTTTAATGTAATAATTTACTATATCAAAAACAACTAATCCCAAAATAATTCCTAAAGAAACAATAGAGAGAGGGAAAAGAATCCCTTTAAAAATAAGTGCTGCAATAAAATACATAACAGCTAAAAGAAGAGAGATTGAATAAAATAAATGACGTTGTTCTTTTTTTGAGATATCAAAATCAGAGAAAAAATCTTTTGGTCTGACAATATAAAAAAATAATAATGCCACAAGAAGGAATACTCCAGAAAATGCAGTCCACTTAAAGCTGTACATCCAGTCACCTGTTTTTCTATGAACAATAAGAAGAGGAATAAATAATGTGAAAAAAATGGGATGGAAAATAAATGATATTACCTGAGCAAAAAACTTTTTGGTCATTTTTTCAACCGAGTCAACGCTACTTCTTTTCCAGTTATTTCAAGTGACTCAGGAAGTGGAAGTCCATGCTCTCTTCCGGTCAAAATTTTATAAAGCATGCTCCCCTTTACTCCATGAGTTTTTAAGGCAACTCGCATTGCTGCAAGAATTGTTTCTTTATTCCAATCAGAAATTTTTTCAAATTCTTCAATAAGTGTTTTTGCAACTTTCTCTTCTTCCGCTGAGAGAACAACCTCTTCTGCAACTACTAATTCTTTAAAATCTTTTATTGTTTTCATTCTTGTCTGAGCGAGTCCAATTATCAAATCTATTTCAGAAGAATTAAGAACAGCCATTACTACCTCATCTTCTTTAAAGAAATTATTCAAAAGTTTTTTTAATTCTTCTAAAGAAAGTTGTCGTATGTATTCTCCATTCATCCATTTGAGTTTTTCTAAATCAAAAATTGGAGCAACAGGTTTTAAATCTTTCAAATCAACATATGTAATAAATTCATCAAGTGAAAAAATTTCTTTTTCTTCTGGGTGACTCCATGCCATAAGTGCTAAGTAATTTAAAATTGCTTTTGGCAAAAACCCTTCTTCCTGATACCAGGTGACACTGGTATGTCCATGTCTTTTTGAAAGTTTTGATTTATCCGGATTTCTCAAAATTGGTGTATGGAAAAACAAAGGTTTTTCCCAACCAAAATAATCATACATAATCCAATGCTTTGGAAGAGAAGGCAACCACTCTTCACCTCTTACCAAATGAGTTGTTTGCATTAAATGATCATCAACAACACTACTTGCTAAATGATACGTAGGATATCCATCTGCTTTTACCAAAACAGTGTCTTCAATAAGATCTGACTTGAAATGAATTTCTCCGCGAATCTCATCTCGTACAACAATATCTGTGTGTTCTGGAACTTTAAGTCTGACAACAAAACTTTCTCCACTTTCTACTCTTTTTTTTGCTTCTTGCACAGGGAGGTTTCTGCAAAATTTATCATACATTGTTGGTTTTTTTGCTGCTTGTTGTTCTTGATGAAGTTGTTCAAGACGTTCTTTTGTACAAAAACAATAATATGCGCCACCAAGTGCTATGAGTTCTTCTGCATATTTTTTATAAATATCTAATCGCTCTGATTGTCTATAAGGAGCAAACGGACCGCCTTTTCTTGGACTTTCCTGTTCTGTAAGACCAAACCAGTCAAGTGCTGCATAAATTCTTTCTTCTGCGTCTTCTACTAATCGAGCTCTATCAGTATCTTCAATTCTCACAAAGAAAACGCCGTTATGTTTTTTTGCAAAACTGTAATCAAAAAGTGCCTGATAAATCGTCCCAATATGGGGATATCCTGTAGGACTGGGTGCAATTCGTACTCTGATATTTTTTGTATCTGCCATACCCTTGCATTGTAGCTCAAAAACCTTCTATACTCAAGGTATGACAACTCTTGCCCTTGTCACCGGTTATACGCGCAAAATTTTGGCAATTTCTGCCATGCTTTTGATGGGATTTCTTATAATTTTTGGTGGTGTAAAACTCTTTTTCACTATTAAAGAAGCACTCTACCCAACACCTCCCCCTCCTCCAACTGTTTCTTTTGGAAAGCTCCCTCTTATTGCCTTTCCCAAAAATACTCCGCAAGGAACATATACGTATTCTTTAAGTACTATTTCTGGTGGACTTCCTGCTTTCCCAGACAGAGCAACGATATACCAATCACTTGGCCCGCAACCAAATCTTTTAGGACTTACCAATGCACGAACTATGGTTGCAAATGTAGGATATTCAGGAGATCCAACGCAAGTTTCAGATACTGATTACTCATGGACCAATCAAGATAGCTTACCTAAAAAAATTACCATAAATACCCAAATACAGAATTTCTCTGTTACCTCTGCCTATACATCAGATCAAACAGTTTTGGCTGCAGCTCAATTACCAGATGGAAGCCATGCAACAGACGCAGTGAGTACCTATCTGCAAAATTTGGGACTGACTCCAACTGATATTGATAGCAGTAAAACAAAAGTCAGTCTTTTTGCAATTTCAAATGGCCAGATTAGTCCAGCAACCAGCCTTTCCACTGCTCAAATTGTTCGAGTAGATTTATTCCAAAGCCAGATAAACAACCTTCCAGTTGTCTATCCACAACCAACCTATTCAACAATGAATTTTTTACTTGCTTCTTCTCAAAATACAGATCCACAAATTGTAGAAGCACATTTTTTTCATCAATCAATAACGTCTACCAGTGCAACCTATCCCATCAAAACAGCAAAACAAGCATATGAAGACCTACAAAATGGAAAAGCGTATATCGCGTCCCCCAGTACCACCGGCAATCAAGTTATAATTAAAAATATTTTTCTTGCGTATTATATGTCTGATTCCATTCAGCCATATTTACAACCGGTTTTTGTATTTTCAGGAGATAATAATTTTGTTGCGTACCTTCCGGCAATTACGGATGTATGGGTAAATAACTAACGTTATTTTGAATCAGTTGGAGAAGCTTTTCTGTATCTGCAAACCTGTCCTCACTATTCATGACAACGGTAATAAATGTATGTCCCTGCATTTCAGATGAAGTTACCAATACCTGTCCTGCTTCTTCTGTGTATCCGGTTTTCAAACCAGTTACTCCATATTGTCCAAGAAGTTTATTAAGATTTTCAACAGGATACCTATCTCCATTTACAGATGTTACAGTGTAATATTTTGTGTGAACTATTCGTGCAATTTCTGGGTGGTCTATCGCAAAAGACGCAATTAACGCCAACTCTTTTGCCGTTGTATAATCTCCATCATCATTTAATCCAATTGGATCTGAAAAATGAGTATTTACTAAATGCAAACTTTTTATTTTATCATTCATTTTTGCAACAAATGCTTTTTCTCCTCCTGGATAATTTTGAGAAATCGTTAGTGCTGCGTCATTTGCAGAGGGAAGAAACATTGCATAAAGTAGATTTTCAAATGTCATTTTTTCTCCTTTATAAAGACCCAAAACAACTGGTTCTACTGCTGGATTTTTTGCCACTAAAACGTCGTTTAATTTAAAGTAATCAAGAGCAGTAAGCGCAGTAACAATTTTTGTAGTTGATGCAGGTGAAAATCTCAAATTTTCATTTTTACTATACAAAACAACTCGAGAATTTGCGTCCATAACAAATGCTGTTTGTGCAGATAAAATTGGAATGTATGAATGCTCCAGTTGCGGATACGTTGCTGAATGAAATTGAGGAAACGGATCATTGGAAATTGCCTGAGCATATGTCTTACTTAGCAAAATGTGAAACAAAATTACTTCCACCATTACCAAACTAAATAGTGTTCCAGCAACAAAAAAAAGAATATGTTTA
>DASTLH010000088.1:0-2542 GCA_035715145.1 Patescibacteria group bacterium | reverse complement strand
TTCCCAAACTGGCGAGACACTAACAAGCTCTTCTTTTGATTTCTCATCAATCACACTAAAAGGAATTTTATGCTTGAGAAAATAATGTGCAGTGGAGAGTCCTTCAATCCCTAATCCTAAGAGTGCTATTTTTTTTGTTTTGAGTTCTTCTTTTATCATATCAGTATGATAGCAAATCGCTATGCTCTGCGGAAACGTCTTTACCTAAAAGTGTTTTGATAACCTGAGTAAATTCCTGTGCATTTGCCGTTGTTAAAAACAGGTATTGTGCTTTTTTTGTACTCACCTCACTATTATGCGCCAGCACTCGCTTTACCTGCCGGGCAATTGCCGCGCCAGAGTCCAAAAGCATTACCTGCGTGCCTAATTCTTTCTCAATTTCTTTTCTCAGAAAAGGAAAATGAGTACACCCCAAAGCCAAAACATCAATGTCCTCTTGTTTAAAAGGAGCCAAAACATCCTTGAGAATTTTTGTAATCGTTTCTCCCGTAATTATTCCCTGCTCTATTAATGGCACGAGTTTATCTGTTCCCCTATTGATAACCTTCAACTCTTTTGCAAATTCTTCTATCAAGTGTTTCTGATATAAGCTATGAGCAGTAGCAAGAGTTGAGAGAATACCAATTCGCTTTTTTTGAGTCAGAGAGGCAGCATTTTTGACAACAGGAACAGTTCCAATAATCGGAAGGCTAGGAAAACTGTTACGAAGCACGTCCAAGGCTGTTACGGTAATGGTATTGCACGCTACCACCAAAAGCTTAATGTTGTGTTGGGAAATGGTTTTAACAAGCTGTAAAGAAAGCTGAGTAATCTCCTCTGGAGTTTTGGTGCCGTAGGGACAATGAGCGCTGTCAGCCAAATAAACCACTGATTCATGAGGCAAAAGACGAGTAACCTCTTCAAATACCGACAGTCCCCCAACCCCTGAATCAATAATACCAATTGGACGTTGCATGCCTAGTAGCAAGGGTGGGGATCGAACCCACGACCTCAGCGTTATGAATGCTGTGCTCTAACCATCTGAGCTACCTTGCCGGATACATCAAAGTATATCATTTGACCGAGGCTAACGCAATTGATATAATAGACAAACGCGCGGGGTAGTGTACAGTGCACGTGAGGCTCATAATCTCACAGGCTAGGCGCGACTCCTAGCCCCGCAACACAGGTAAAATAAAAAATAAACCGCTCTCAAAGCGGTTTTTTTGTGGGAAAACAAAGTTTTTTTAGAAGAGAAGATCCCCTGGTTTTATAGAAAAATGACTTGCAGCTGGTTTGCCTTGAATAATCAGTTCCAAAAATCTTTTACTTCCTAGTCCTGATGACCCAACAATAATTCCAGGCTCATCATTTGGCACGTCTTTCATTCGATCAAAACAAGTAATATCACCATATCTTGTCTTAATTACTTTTCCTGCCGTGTGGCCAATATCTTCAGGTAACACTGTCAATTTACAGTTACCAAAATTATCAACCCACCAGATTGCAGGCTCAGACTCTGGGATATTTTCTAAAGGATACTCTTCATGGGGAATTTCTTCTCCTTGTAATAGCCAGGCAGCAAGACGAGGAACGTAATCAAAACTTCTAAATTGAGACTTTGCAATCCTTTCTGCTGTTTCTTTGTCCATCAAATTTCTCCCAATCATTTTTTTCATAACCGTTGGGATATTTGTCAGAAGGTATTTCTCAATAAGGCCAAACTTTTTTGCAAGAGAAAGTGTTTGTTCTGCAACGGTTGTAATAACCAAAGTATTTTTGTAGTAAAAGTAGCCAAAAGGAGTTCCATTGGGCCATTTCTTCCCTCTTCCGTGTCGAGGGGCAGAATTCACCAACACTGCTCCTTTTTCTCCATCGGTTGCGTCTAGAATATCTATTAAATTTCCTGCTGCTTCAAGCTCTGAGAAATTGCCAATTTCCACATAGGAAACAGGCGAATTGAGAAGCCGCATAACGCGGGTTTCTTGCCTTCCACGGGTATTGCCATCAGTACAGTCATTAATAATTGTGACAAACATAGGGAGTGTTTATTATAGCAAGCGTGTTTTCCCTCGTCTAGTGGAAGAATACTGCGACCCATTGCTGCCAATTAGGCTGGGTTGTTTTGATACTAACTGGTGTTCCTGTGGGAGTTGGCGCAGAGATTAAAACAGTGTTTTCTCCTTGCTTGAGAAGAAAGAGTTTATCACGAGCTTGTTCTTCGACAAATTGCTGGGTAGACACCTCTTTGAGCTGCCCTTCCAGTTTTTGATGTTGTTTTTTTTCTTGAATAAGTTGTTTTTGTGCCTCAATAAGCACGTCTTGTTTATGCCAAAGCGTGTAGATGGAATTAATCAGCCCTCCTATAATTCCAAAAGAAATAATCAGAAACGAAAAAAAAAGTAGTTTTTTCATTGACGAAACGTAAAAATAGTGATATTATAGGTTTTACTTATGCCTACGAAACCTATTTCACTTCGTAACGCTCACAAAGAGTTTACGGATTTCTTGAAAAACAACAAACGATCAAACGCTACCATTGTAGCATACGGCAAGGATATCG
>DASTLH010000087.1:0-14069 GCA_035715145.1 Patescibacteria group bacterium | reverse complement strand
ATCCCGCCACCAGGAATTTCCTTTGAATCTGCGGGTAACGATATAGGATCAAGTGCTCCCTTTTCTGTGAAGCGTCTTAAAACTTCTCGTGATGCTTCTCCAAGCGTAAAAGGTCGAGTAACTCCTGGAATATCTTTTGGGGGCTGCTGCTTTTCGTTTGTCATAGGGGAATTGTATCACTAAAATAAAAATGTTCAAGAGCAACCCGTTGCTAAGATGAAAGAAAGCTGATATAATATGAAAGATTTAGATTGTCATAAAAGAATTTATGCCACTTACACCTGTACAAAAACAAGATATTATTAAAGAATTTCAGACCGCAAACGGTGATACCGGAAGTCCTGAAGTGCAAATCGCACTGTTGACTCATCGAATTACTGCGTTGACCGAACATTTGAAAAAACACATTCATGATGTTCATTCACGACGAGGACTTCTTTCTATGATTGCAAAAAGAAGAAGACTTATTAACTTCCTTGAAAAAATGGACAAATCACGAGTATCTGAAATCTTGAAAAAGGTAGGTTTAAAAAACTAAACTCTGATATAATGCATTTATTGAGCATTCCTCGATAAACATTTTTGGAAGAAAGAACGAAATAGAGAAGAAATGAAAATAACCTCAAAATCAATTGAATTTAACGGTGCAACACTCACATTTGAAACCGGAAAACTTGCTCCACAAGCAACAGCTTCTGTCATGGGAAGACTGGGCGACACTGTGGTTTTGGTTACTGTTGTTGAAGGCGGTAAAACAGATTTAGACTACTTCCCTCTTTCTGTTGAATACATAGAACACTTATACGCAGGTGGAAAAATTAAAGGGAGTCGATGGGTAAAACGAGAAGGTCGTCCATCAGATAATGCTATTTTGACAGGAAGACTCATTGATCGATCTATTCGACCATTGTTCCCAAAAACTTTTAAAAATGCCGTTCAGGTTGTTGTGAGTGTCCTTTCAACAGATGGAGAGAATGAGCCAGATATTTTGGCTATCAACACTGTTTCTGCAGCAATTGCAATGTCACGAATCCCTTGGAACGGTCCAATTGGTGCAGTCAGAATGGGCTATGACGCAGAAAAACAAGAACTTATCTCCAATCCAACTTCATCTCAAATGGAAACATCAACTCTTGATATCGTTATCTCTCACAATGGTGAAAAAACAGTCATGATTGAAGCAGGAGCACTGCAAGTGACAGAAGATATTGTTTCCTCCTCAGTTGTGAAAGCACATCAGTCAACAAAAGCAATGATTGACCTCATCAATGAGTTGGTAAAAGAAGTTGGACAGGAAAAATTGGAAGTTGCTCCAGAAGCATCATTAGTTGAAGCAAAAGAAATTTTTGAAAAAACATACAAAAAAGAAGTGGCAGACCTTATTAAAAGTCGAGTTGAAAAAGATAGTGATGGTGGAAAAACACAAGAATTGATTCAAAAAGTTTATGACGACATGAAAGCAAAAGATCCAGAAGCAGAAGTTGATAAAAAGACTTTGGCAGCCGCATTGGACGCGATTATGTACAAAATTATCCGTTCAGATATTTTAGAAAAACAACAAAGACCAGATGGACGAAAAATGGATGAAGTGAGAGAGCTTTCTATTGAAGCTGGTGTTTTACCAAGAACACATGGTTCTGCGCTCTTCCAAAGAGGTATGACACAGGCTTTAACTATTGTTACTCTTGGTTCTCCTAGAATGGGACAGCTTATTGAATCAGCAGAAGGTGAAGAAGATAAACGATATATTCATCATTATTCAGGTCTTCCTTTCTCATTTGGTCAAGTTGGCAGAATTGGTACTCCAGGAAGACGAGAAATTGGTCATGGCGCATTAGCAGAACGAGCTCTTAAAGCAGTTATCCCAGCTCAAGAAGATTTCCCATACACTGTTATGTTGGTTTCTGAAGTTTTGTCTCAAAATGGGTCAAGTTCTATGGCCTCAACCTGTGGTTCAACTATGGCTCTTATGGATGCTGGCGTTCCTATCAAAAAGCCAGTTGCCGGTATTTCTATCGGAATGATGTCTGAAGGAGATACCTATGAACTTTTGACTGACATTATTGGTCTTGAAGATTTCTCTGGAGATATGGATTTTAAAGTTGCCGGAACAGATGAGGGTATTACAGCAATTCAATTAGATGTTAAGATTCCAGGATTGACTGATGAACAGGTTGTTAAGATTTTAGAGAGAGCAAAATCAGCACGACTCTTTATCCTTGAGAAAATGATGGCAGTATTGCCACAACCACGAGCTACACTTTCTGTGTACGCACCAAAGATTGTCACATTGAAAATTCCAGTTGAAAAAATTGGTGAACTTATTGGCCCAAGTGGAAAAAATATCAAAAATATTATTGCAACAACAGGAGCACAGGTTGATGTTGAAGATGATGGAACAGTCAGTATTACTGGAGTTGAAGATGAAAAAGTACAGGCAGCATACGACTGGATTAGTGGTATGACACGAGAAGTTAAAGTAGGAGAAGAATTTGATGGTCAAGTAAAAAGAATCTTACCATTTGGCGCATTTGTTGAATTCCTTCCAGGAAAAGAGGGAATGGTTCATGTTTCTAAGATGGCTACCACATTTGTGAAAGATCCAAATGATATTGTTGAAATAGGCAAAGAAGTTCACGTACGAGTTGCAGAAATTGATGAAATGGGAAGAATTAATCTGACCATGCTTACCCCAGAAGAAGAACAGGAAGCCAAAACTCATCAGAGAGAACAACGAGAACCATTCGCAGATAATAGAGAGCCAAGAAAACCACATCCACTTTCTATGCAATTTCAAAGAGAAAATAGAGAAAAAAGACAAGGCTTTGGTCCAAGAAAACCCTTCAGAAAATAAGAAAAACCTTATTCTCCTTGACGATTCCAGGACAAAACGAGCATACTAGAGTATATGCAAGATACATTATCACTTATTCCACTTGGCGGCGTTGGCAACGTAACCAAAAATATGTACATTTACGAGTACAAAGATCAGATTCTTCTGGTTGATTGTGGCTTGGGATTTGCTGATGAAACTATGCTTGGTGTGGATTTGCTCATGCCAGATATTTCCTATCTCTTAAAAACACAAAAAAAGATTGTAGGAATGTTAATTACCCACGGTCATGAAGATCACATGGGCGCACTTCCTTTTATTTTGCCTCAATTGCCAGAATTTCCCATTTTTGCAACACCTTTGACTGCCGCATTTGCAAATGGCAAGCTTAAAGAATTTGGTATTACCAGAAAAGTACAAACAATTGAATTTGGACCCAAACAGGAAGTAAAAATTGGAGTATTTTCTGCATACTTTATGCGAGTAACTCATTCTGTCCCCGATACCTCTCATATTTTTATTAAAACCCCTGTTGGCAATATTTATCACGGAAGTGATTTTAAATTTGATCTGACCCCTGCTGACGGAAAGAAAACAGATTTTGCAGAAATTGTTGCTGCTGGAAATGCAGGAGTTTTGGCTATGCTTTCAGATTCTCTCGGAGCAGAACGAGAAGGGCAGACGCCTTCTGAGGAAAAATTGGCAGAAAGCTTTGATAGAGAAATGGCTCGATGCAAAGGGAAAATGATTATTACTACCTATTCATCAAATATTTCTCGTCTTAATCAGGCAATTTGGGCTGCTCAAAAATATCATAAGCAAGTTTGTTTTGTTGGCAGATCTCTTATCAAAAATATAGAGATTGCAAAACAACTAGGGCTTATTGTTATGCCAAAAGGCATGGAAGTAAGAATTGATCAGCTAAGAAAAATTAAAGATACAAACGTTGTTTTATTTGTTGCTGGAAGTCAGGGGCAGGAAAACTCAGCAATGACACGAATAGCAAACGGGCAACACAAAGATATTACTCTCAGACCTCAGGATAGTGTCATTTTTTCTTCTGACCCAATTCCCGGAAACGAAGTTATGGTAAATTCTCTGGTAGATACTATTGCGCGAGTTGGTGCACGAGTTATGTATACCGATATCTCCCGTGAATTTCATGTTTCAGGACATGGATCAGCACAGGAGTTAATGCTTCTTATGTCACTGGTGAGGCCACAATTTGTCGTTCCAATTGGAGGAACCTACAAACAAATGGTAGCGTATAAAGGACTTGCCCGACGACAAGGGTTTGCAGATAGACAAATTATGCTTTTGGACAATGGGCAAGAAATGGTTTTAGGACAAAATCAAGCTCATTTGGGGCAAAGATATCCGGTAAGGAATGTGTATGTTGATCAAATAAGTGGAGAAGAAGTAGAAAGTTTTGTTTTGCGCGATAGACAAAAAATTTCCTCTGATGGAATTATTGTCCTTATGGCAGAAATTGATTCTGAAACAGGAGGACTTCTTTCTGATCCAGATATTATCACCAGAGGATTTTCTACGGCTGATGCGCAAGAGGCAAAGAAAATTCTTCTTCGAGAACTCAAAAAAACACTTGTTCCTCAATCAAAGAAATCACAGAACTGGGCATATCTGAGAAAAATCATTACAGACGTGTCTGAAAAGGCTCTCAATAAAGAATTAAAGAGAAAACCGCTCATACTCCCTGCAATCATCGAACTCTAGCAAAATTTTCTGTATAATAACTATATGGCACGAAGAGGAAGACGCGGAAAAATGAAATTAAAAAAAGAAACAGTTTATATACTGTTCTTCTTAGCATTTTTTGCTGGTGCCGTTTTATCAGGACTTTCCTTTACCCGATCTGGGGACGCGCTTATCATTATCAACGATTTACTCAGGCAGTATCTTGGCTCCATGATGTATCTTTTCCCGTTCCTTCTCTTCTTTGCTGGAATGATGTTTTTGCGATTGAAATTTTTTCTGTCAAAGCCTCAAGTGACTATTGGATATTTGATTACCTTTTTTTCCATGACAGCACTGTTTAAGTCAGGAAATCTGGGAATAAAGTTATATCAGATACTTGCAGATATTGTGGGTCCGGCCGGAACAAACATTGTCTACATTGCAGGATTTTTTATCGGACTGATTCTCTTTTTTGATACATCTCTTGATCAATTGGTGACAGGGTTTGTTATTACACTTAATAATATCCCTCGTTTTTTCCCAGGGGGAAAAACATTTACTGAGAGAAAACTTGGAAAAGAAAAAGGTATGGCTATCAAACAAAATGGCATGAAAGACGATGGAAAGAATAAAAAACAACCATTATTTGCCAGAGAAGAGGCACCAAAAGAACCAATTGTAAATAAAAAAGAACCAGCTTTAATTTCTGATAAATTGGTGACCAATGTTTTAGAAAATGGTGGTATGTGGGATTATCCACAATTATCTCTTCTTGTTGATGGTCCCGGACAAAAAGCAGAACGAGGAGATATTAAAAAGACAGCAAGTGTTATTGAAAAAACGCTTCAGTCATTTGGCATCGCGGCTCGAGTTGCTGAGGTTAATTTGGGTCCAGCAGTGACGCAATATGCCTTAGAGATTGCTCTTGGAACAAAACTTTCCAAGATTACGTCTTTGGCAAATGATTTGGCATTAGCAACAGAGGCACCAACAGGGCAGATTCGTATAGAAGCACCGATTCCAGGACGAAGTTTGGTAGGAATTGAAATTCCAAATAGATCTCTTGAAGTTGTTCCTCTTCGTACAATGCTTGCTTCTCAGGTTATGCAAAAAGGAAAATCAAAGCTTATTGTTGCTTTAGGACTTGATGTATCGGGTAATCCGGTTGTTGCAGATATCGCAAAAATGCCCCATGTTCTTATCGCCGGAACAACAGGTTCAGGAAAATCAGTCGCATTAAGTGCATTTATTACTTCAATTCTTTTTAGAGCTTCCCCCCAGGAAGTCAAATTTATCATGATTGATCCAAAACGAGTTGAAATGACTGTCTATAACGGTATTCCTCATCTGCTTACGCCTGTTATTGTCGAGCCAGAAAAAATTCTTTCTGCACTCAAATGGGCAATGGGAGAAATGGATAGACGGTATAAAATTTTTGCAGAACGCGGAGTCAGAAACGTTGATTCGTATAACGAACTTTCAGGATTTCAGGCACTTCCCTATATTGTCATCATGATTGATGAGTTGGCAGATTTGATGATTTTTGCCCCAGTTGAAGTTGAGGATGCGATTGCTCGTTTAGCTCAGATGGCGCGTGCAACTGGAATTCATTTAGTGATTGCAACACAAAGACCATCAGTGGATGTTATTACTGGATTAATTAAGGCAAATATCCCTTGTAGAATTGCCTTTAACGTGTCCTCTCTTATTGATTCACGCGTTATTTTAGATGGACCAGGAGCTGAAAAATTATTAGGCAGAGGAGATATGTTGTATATTCCTCCAGAAGCTGCAAAACCAACACGAATTCAAGGGACATTTGTCTCGGATAAAGAAGTCCATAAGCTCGTTGAATTCTTAAAAGAGAAAAATCCAGTTGTTCATTACACAGAAGAAGTCACAGAACAGCAGGTAAATATTAAAAAAGGATTGGGGGCAACTATTAACTCTGGTGGGAGTGAGGGGCATGACAATTTCTTTGATGAAGCAATTAGAATTGTTTGTCAGTTTGATAAAGCCTCAGCATCTCTTCTTCAGAGAAAACTTTCTATTGGGTACTCACGAGCAGCAAAAATACTGGATCAATTGGAGGAAGCTGGAGTAATTGGTCCGGCAGAAGGAAGTAAGCCTCGAGACGTCATTGCCAGAAACGCTGATGAGGTTTTGGCTAGACTCCACGGAGAAGAATAAACTATGATTCGGGTTGGTCAAAAACTACAGGAAGAACGTATTAGAAAAGGGTATTCCCTTGACGATATTGCTAAAGCAACGAAAATTAGGGTTGCCTTTCTTCGAGCAATTGAAGAAGGAGATTATAAAAAATTGCCTTCGGTAACCTATGTCTCGGGATTTGTAAAAAATTATATTGATTTTTTAGAGCTTCCGGAAAAGCCATATCTTGCTCTTTTTAGAAGAGAATTTAACGAAGGAGATTACCAGACAATTCTTCCTGAAAACATTTCTGCATCAAAAGAAATAAGTGTGAATAAAGTAAGAATCCGTCAGGCTCTTATTCTGGCTGGAGTTGCTATTTTGGGGCTTCTTTTGTATATTTTCTTTCAATATCGTCAGGCAATTTTTAGTCCCTCTCTGGTTATTGATCAGCCAAAGGAAAATGCTGCTATTTCCACGCAGACTGTTATCGTGTCTGGACACACAGAACAAAATGATTCAGTTACTATTAATACTATTCCCGTTGTGGTGGATGAGAGTGGTAATTTCAGAAAAGAAATAGGAATTTTGGGAGGAACTACTACAATTACAATTACCTCCACAAACACTTTTGGAAAAACGACGACTGTTCTTCGGCACATTAGAATAAAAGGTGAGTAGTGTCATTGACAGAAGCGTTGATTTTTCGTTAGTATAGATATATATGGATACTGCCCAACTTTTGCTCACAATTGTTATTGTCGTTTTGACAATTCTTCTTATTGTGATCGGTGTTCAAGTCTTTTTTATCCTCAGAGAATTTAGAAAAACTGTAAGTAAAACAAATAAAATTCTTGAAGATACAGGTGTGATAACTGAAAGTATCAGCAATCCTATTTCAAACCTGTCCACGCTTACCTCAGGACTTAAAATTGGCAGTTTAATTGCAAAATTTCTTGCTGGTAAAAAACATGGACATCACGACAATGGAGAGAGAGAATAGACATCATGATAATGGGTTTATGAATGGCCTGCTGCTTGGCATCATTATAGGTGCAGCAGCTGTTTTTTTACTTGGGACTAAGCAAGGCCGAAGAGTTTTGAGAATGCTTTCAGAGGAAGGAATTGAAGGACTAGGAGAGCTTCGAGACATATTTGAAAGTGAAGAATTCCATGAAGACATGGAGGATATGAAAGATTCTGCTGTTGAGAAAACCCACAACATTGTTTCATCTGCTGGAAAAACTGCAAAACGCTTCTTCAGAGGCGCAAGAAAGAGATAGTCTCCTTTTATAATCCGTATTTTCTGATATTTGCGTTATGTTGATCTAATGTTGATGCATAATGCATGACTCCATGACTATCTGAAATATAGTAAAGATAATTTGTATCTGCAGGACTCAGAGCTGCCTCCAATGCTTCAAGTCCGGGATTTGAAATTGGTGTTGGAGGAAGTCCTGGCTGGGCATAGGTATTGTAAGGGGAGGAGGTGTGAATATCTTCGACTGTAAGATTTTTCTTCCACCATGTATCTTGGGAGAGTTGGTATCCCAAAGCATATTGCACTGTTGCATCAACTTGCAGTGCCATTCCAATGGCGAGTCTATTTTCTATAACAGAGGCAACTTTTTTCATGTCTTCTCCAGAGGGTGCTTCCCTTTGAAGAATGGAGGCAATAATAACAGCATCTTGTTTGGAAAGTTTGTTGGTTTGTTGAGAAACTGCTTCCTGCCATTTTTTAGAAAAATTATTTTCCATAACTGAAATAACGGTTTCTACAGTTGAGTCATGAGGAAAAAGGTATGTATCTGGGAAAAGATACCCCTCTTCTAATTTTAATTTACTTCTCCAGGTGTCGTTATAGGTGGGAAGTTTTGTTTTTAAAATATCAGCTATTTCATCAGCTCGTTTACCTTCAGGGATTGTTACCCAAATATCTTGGTTGGTGGAGGTAAGAAGAGTTGCAATATGTGCGCTATCAAGAGAAGGCGCAATCTCAAAGTTTCCTTTCTGAATCTTACTATCTAACCCATTAAGTTTCATATAGAAAGTAAACGCAAAAGAATTTTTTATCAGTCCTGCAGAAACAAGGTTATTGGCAATTTGTCTAAGGCTGCTGCCTTCTGCGACTACAAATGTTTGAGAAGTAGTATTTTTAGCATTTACAGCAGCAAGTTGTGTTTGCCACCAAAAAATCGCAATCAAAAGAAAAACAACAGCAATGCTGAAAAGAAACGTCCACTTTTTCATATTGTAATAACTGGAAAATTAGGCAGTGAGGCTACTGCCTCCTTCAAATTGTACAAAGTTTCACTGTACATTGTATAGAGGGTATCTCCTTTTTCTACTTTTTCTCCAAGTTTTTTCTCTAAAAATATTCCAGAGCCTTTTTGAGTAGGTGCTCCAAGAACTTTTGCAACAGCCGTAACATTTTTACTATCAATGGTGGTAATTATTCCTTTTTTTTCTGCAAGTATTTTTTTTGTATGCTTTCCTAATTGGCGAGTAAGTTTTTCACTTGAGAAATACGAACTTCCTCCTTGAGCAGTGACAATTTCTCTCATTTTTTTCTCTGCTATCCCTTTTGATAATAAGTCTTCCGCCCATTCATGTCCTGACTTATACGCTTTTTTAATAATGTCTCTTTTTTCTTCATCGGCATCTTTGAGGCATAAATCAAGGAGTGTCCCTGCTAAATCGATTGCACGGGCTTCTAAATCACGTGGGCGTTCTTTATGTTGTTCTAATACCATAAGGGCATCTCTGGTCTCTAAAACAGGTCCAATGCCACGTCCAACTGGTTCATGGGTCTCATGGGGGAGAGCTATAAGTTTGATGTCAAATTTTTTTGCAATATACTCAAACTTTCTTTGTAATTCTTCTGCGTCATCTCGGTGGTGGATTTTAACACTTTTTCCATACGGGAGGTCTATTATTACGTGATTTGATCCGAATGCAATTTTCTTTGCCATAATTGAGACAATGATCTTATCATAGCTTTCAAAAAGGAGAGGCTTTTCTACATGAATTAATATGTCATCAGCTGGAGCTATGTGGACACTCCCTCCCCAGACAATACAGCCATTGGTTTTGTTGACGATATCATAAATTTCTTCTTTATTAAATTCAACCGGGGCCAAAACTTCCATATCATCTGCCGTTCCGTCGGGAGTGGTAATGGCTCTACTTGAACTTTTAGGAATGGTAAATCCGGCTGCTGCGATAATTGGGACAACAATGAGAGTCGTCCGGGTTCCCGGTACTCCTCCAATAGAATGTTTGTCTGCAATAATGGGCTGTTTCCACGTAAGCTTTTCTCCTGTCTCAACCATGGCTTTGGTAAGAAAGTATAGTTCTTCATTGGTAAAGCCATGGGAGTATCCTGAAGCGGCAAAATAGGTAGTAAGGACCTGTCCCAGACGTTTATGGGCAATATCGTCCATAATCGCAAATATTTCTTTATACGTAAGTTTTTTCCCCAGAAGTTTTTTTTGGATAGCTTCTAAAACCAGTTCTTTGTCGTCCATATTATAATTTTTCAAGTCGTGACAATATAATTAATCGTTTCCAGACAGTTCCTGGAGGAGTACAGGTAATAACTTCAAGATAGCTATCATCGGTATTTTGAGCCAGAACATCAGTGTCACTTGGATCAACAACCGTAATAGAAAAAACTTTATATTTATAGGTAACATTTTCAACGACTGCATCTATTTCGTCTCCCAACTGTACCTTGTAGGCATTTGCAAAAATTGTGTGATAATTTTTAGGATCAAACAATTGAGGAAGAGTCGAATGACCAAAAATAACAGCTGTTCCTTTCTCTGGAGGAAGAGCTGTTCCTCCCAGATGAATCAAATGAGAGCCTAAATCCATATCGACAGTAGAGACAGTGGCACTTTTTACCCCAATTGAGGGGATGCTGATAAAATAGTTTGGGACTTTTCCGTCTCCTTTTCTCACAACATATCCTGGGAACCAGTTGGCAGCATTGGTATAGTCAACGCCAATACTACTAATTTCACTTGTGAGAAGGCTTTGTATTGTCGAGCCGCTGACAAGAGTTGTTTTTGGAATAGGTACTGCAAAACTTTGTGCCGCAAAAACTGGAGCAAGAGTAATTTGCCAGATAATTAAGGGAAGGAAAATATACACCATAATTATCACCCCAACCAAAGAAAGCGCTCCTCCAACAATTCTTCCAATCAATTTTGTATTGATTTGTTTTTTGTGATGATAGTAATATTTATTCATTTGCTACTACGCGGACACTGATATGAGATGAGAGACGAGGCAGAATTCTGGGAAGAAAGAATAAATTTGGGGAAAGAACAACATCAACACTATCAAGTTGGGAAATTGAGGAAAGAGTATTTTTTAACTGCGAGAATGGTTTGCCGGCAATCTCTTTTGCGACCGATGTTGTATCTATTTTGGGAATAAGATTTGCAGAGGCCTTAAGGGTTGCTTGAGAGCTTTTCCCATCTTTACTTGGTGCAATATCACTCAGTTGTCCAACAACTCCTTGGGAAGAAAGAGCCATGTCACCTGTTAACTTATCTTTCAGGCTATCTTGTGCTAGTGATTTAATGTCATCTGAGGAATACACCATCGATTGGTAAGAAATTGTTCCGGTGAGAGTAACAGATTGTGCTTCGTCTCCAGCATTTTTATCAGTCGATTTTTTTGTAATTGTTGTAGACGTAAAGTCTGGAAGCAAGTTTTTCCCGTTATTTTGGGAAAGCAAATCTTGTTTTGCTTTATCTTTTAATTTATTTGTCAAATCATCGATTGCTTTGGAGATATCGTTTGCCGAAACGACTGTTATGGATTTCTTTGTTCCTCCGCTAAAGGCAGAAGAATTTTTCCCGGCAACAGAGCTTGAACCGGAAGAAAAGGTTGTCCCGGACGGAAGGTTATATTCGGTTCCAAATGTAGAAGCGGTGACAGAAACGTCTTTTGTCCCAGGTTTTGTTCCAGAAAAAATATCTCCACTTGCTGATGCAACAGTGACATCGTTATCAAGCGTAAATTTAAGACCATTTGAAGACGTAAATGTATCGCCTTGGCTAAATGATTTGGAAGAGTCATTGTTGTTATAAATGGTAATTGTTCCTTTTGCCGGAGTGCCAGTTTCTTTTGTTCCGGTTGCATCAGTAGTTGTAGAACCACTTTCTGAGACAGTAACAACAGATCCACTCAGGGTATGTTGGGAACTATCTGTTGAGGCAGTAGAGCTAATCGTAATGGAAGTATTTTGATTGATAGTTTGTGGATTTAAATGAAGGGTCACGGCTGCATTAACCCCAAAAATGTACCAGATAAGTCCGGTAAAAAGAAGAATTAAAACAAGAGGAATAATAAGAAGAACATTCATTTTCATTGGGGGAAGAGATACTGCTCCAAGAAACGATGGAAAGGTTTTAAACCCTTCTGGTATATTAAAGCCTTTTGTATGAAATCTTTTTAAGACTTGAGAACCAATTTTTTTCAAGCCTTCAGACATAGCTACTGCTTGTACTCCAAATCCGTCCGGGGTTCCTTCGCCTTCTTCTTCCTCTTTTACGTGTTCTGGAATCTCTGCGAATGTTTCCTCGGCCAGTGTATCCTCAGACTCATCAAAAAAATTGTCTTTCATATGGATACTATCAGAGACAATATGAGGTTTTTCTGGAGCATTTTTACCAACATCAACATTTTTTACAAATCCAAAATTTTCTGCACTATCTTCTTCTACCGGTTGTTGGGGAAGTTCTTCTGTGGGAGGAGTTGTTTCTTCAGCTTCTTCGGTTTCTTCCTGCTCTTCTTTTTGAGTGGGTTTTGAGGCAAGTTCTTCTTGGACTAGTTCTTTCTCTTCAGGTTTTTCTGCCTCTTCTTCTGCCATTTGTTGCGAAAGACTTTGTGCTACACGAGTTCTGGGTCCAGATTCCACGACAGTAAAATTCATTTGCGTGGCTGTGCCATGAAGAATGGCTCTTGTATCAAACCCCGCTGCAAGAGGAGTTACTTGAGGAACATGAAGAAATGGTAATGTTTTACTCCAATGATGGTGAATAAACTGTTGAGTAAGTTTTGTTGTATTGGTGCCGTCAAATAAAATAATTCGTGAAGGAAGAATTTCTACATCAACAAAAAACTTGAGAAGGTTATCAACACTTGTAGGCAAATCGTCCTGCTGAATTGGTCCTTGGCGGGATTGTACAATTCGTCCACCTCTAAAAAGAGTTGCGTTAATTGACATCTTCCCCAGTTCAATAAGAATTCCAGATACCGGTGCTCCTTCTTCTTTTTGAAGCAGGTGGGCAATTGCTTCTGGGAAAACTAAAAACCCAATTGGTTGTAAATCTAACTCCTGACAGGCTTTTTTGAGTGTTTCAAGATACTCTTTTTTTATCTGAGCATCTTGCACCCATGTTTCTTTTACTCCAAATATAGTTTTGTGTGTTTGGACTCCATGAGGAAGAGAACTTTCGGCAGTGCTAATGACTTTATCTAAAATAGTAAGGAGTTTTTCAAAAGGAAGGCCGTCTAAAGAGCCGGGGATCAGCTCTACAGCATCATTATAAATACGAAGCGTCCCGTTGGTTTCTTCAAACACAACAGCTTGTATTTGCTCATCTCGAAAAAGCAAGGCAAGGTAGTATTCCTTTACTTCCTTTTTCCCAAATAGTGATGGAAGGGGCAGTTTCATATACTACTAGGATACCACAGCATACAGTCTTTGTTGACCCTTACCGATGGATTCCTGTTTGGTTATCTTGAAAGATTTTATTACGCCGGTATGTGGGACGTGAGGTCCTCCACAAAATTCCTTGGAATAGGCACTGTGATCTCCTTCTTTCCCAGATCCTCCCATAAAGTACACTTTTACTTTAGATTCGTATTTTTCATCAAACAGTCCAATTGCCCCTGTCTCTTTTGCTTCTTTTAAGTCAAGCATCTCAAAATGGACAGGGAGATCCTCTTCTATTTTCCCTTTCACAATCTTTTCAACTTTTTGTATTTGTTGGTCTGTGAGTTTATCAGGATGAGAAAAATCAAATCTGAGTCGTTCTGTTGTAATATTTGATCCTGTTTGAAAAACATGATTTCCCAAAACATCACGAAGTGCTTGTTGGAGTAAATGTGTTGCAGTATGGCCTTTAACAGTGAGCTCTTCTGCATCAGCAAGTCCTCCTTTAAATTTACCCGCAGAAGCTGTGCGGGAGAGATTTTGATGTTCTTTCATCTTTTGAGCAAATGCTTGCTGGTCAAACGTGTAACCAAGACTTTTTAATTGAGTTGGGGAAAGTCCAAAAGAGGACATAGCCTTAAATGCTGTTTCAGGGGATATTTCAACCACTCCCATTAATTCATCTCCTAATTTTAATCCACCCTTAATAAGGTCTTT
>DASTLH010000086.1:0-4929 GCA_035715145.1 Patescibacteria group bacterium | reverse complement strand
TTCTGGGGTGCCATAGGTGCTAACTAAATCCTGGCGGTAGCGGTATCGAAGGGATAACTCGTATGTTGATGGATGATATGAAGGGTCATGCCAGTGTGACAGCTGTGTGTATGTTCCAACTACCCCACCCCAGATAACTGCCGCTTTAATATCTTTGGTATTTACGACCATATCTCGCAGCGCTATGTTGCCCCCCATAGAATGTCCCCACACGCCAATTTTTTGGGGATTAGCGTCTTTATACTTTTTGATTGAAGCAATTGCGTTAAGATCATCTGTTGCATATGCAGGTGAGTAATATGCTCCTTCCGGTTGTCCGTCTGAATTTCCATTTCCTCTATAATCTGGTTTAAAAACAATATAGTCGGCACTGGAAAATACTGGATAATAGGTGGCATATTGTCCAACAGAAGGATAGGTTTCATATGTTGTAGGCGCAATATAGCCGTGATTAAAGACAATGACCGGCCACCCATTTTGTGGCTTTGTTCCAAAAGGGACAGTAAGCAGTGCATAAATTTTCAAACCGTCTGAGTAATAGTATGTGAGGTATTGGTGAAAATTTGATCCATCAGAGAGAGTTTGGACAAAAGTAATTGTGCTCCCAGGGTAGGATTTATTTCTCATGGCTTGAATGCTTAAAGGGATAAGCGGTTGGGTTGGTGAGATTGAAGGAGAAGCTTTTTTCAATTGAGGGAGAAGTGTTTTAGAAGTTTGTAAAAAGTTAAAGCCAAGAAGTCCTACTCCTAGGAAAAATACAAAAATAAAAAATAAAATAACTGGGTTTTTAGTAAGGAAAGTATTCGTAGGAATAGTATATCACGCTAGCCAAGCTTCTTCTTGTTTTTCTTTCTTTCTCATCAGTATTTTTTTATAAATCCATGCAGGTCCTATTTCTATATTAAAATTGTCACTTATCCACTTTGACATATTTTTAGGAGTACATGATTTTTTTTCTTGTTTTTGTTGTTGGATATACTCCTCTAAATTTTTAAGCATGTGTTCTGTAAGGCATGACTCTTTTCCATTGTTTTTAAACTCTAAAAGGTTTGAAAATCCACCTTCTTGATATCTCTTACTGCAGTCATACACGATTATTTTTCTTATATACAACCGTTGGGAAATAATTGCTGCAGAAAGACCCATATCCAACAACCGGATTACTTCAAGTCTTTTATAGTATTTACAAGGCATATTGGTAATACTGCTGAGTCTTTTTAATTCTTTTTTTTCGCTTTCTGAAAGAGAAAAACTATTTTTCATGTAATATATTTTTCTATGGGAGAAAATCAATTCCTGTGATGGTCGTCACAGAAAAAAATATTTGTATTTTCTTTAAATTGGTTTTATTCAGGTGTTATTGACAATACCCTTCTATTCCAAGGAAAATAAAGTGTGCACAGGATTAAGAATATTATTTTTGGATTCATTTTGACTGTTTGTTTTCTTTTGCAAGTTTTGGCAATATTTTTAGTTAAACAAGATGCTTCTTTTAGCAATGTTTGGCTTCCTTTCTGGCTTCATATAGGTTCAGAGTTAACTATTTTTGTTGTGGTACTTCTCAGTAAGTGGGGCAAGATAAAAAACAATACTATTACAGACAATGAAATTGTTTGGTTTGGGTTTCTCATGCTTTTTGTGGAATTGATAAGCTTTTTGTTTCTTACACAATATCCTTATGTTAGTGTCGGGGACGAACTGCGAGACGGAGGGTTAAATGCTATGCAGATTGCTAACGGGCAGATACAAAACATTTTTGATTATGGAACCTATGCTGCTCATGGACTTATTATTCCAACAATAGCAAGTTTCTTTTACAAATTCTTTGGAAGTTCTGTTTTGACGTATCGTTTTCCAGTGGCTCTTCTTGCTTGCCTTGATGTTGTTATCCTTTATGTTTTACTTAAAAGCTTGATAAATAGAGTTGCTGCTTTTTTTGGGGCGCTTACCCTTGCGGTGTTACCGTTTCAATTATTTTTTTCCAGAACTCAAATTGTTGTAGCATTCAATACTTTTTGGACGTGTATTATTCTTTTGGCAAGCCAATTTCTTTTTGAGAGTAATTCTTTGATAAATTATATTTTTCTTGGATCTGCTTTGGGATTTGCATCAGAATTCCATGCAGGAGTACGCGTTGTTGCTGTGTTGGTACTGCTCCTGGTCATTATTTTTAAAATTATTCATTCTTTAAGAGGCAAAATACCATTTTTACAAACTCTTTTTGGGATTATTCTCATGGTACTTTTTGCTGTAGTATCATTTGGACCTCAGATACTTTTTACCAGTCCGAGTGTTTTCTTCCATACCGGACGTTTTGTTCTACAGACCGATTTGATAAGCCACGTTGCTCCGTCAGCTGGTCAGATGCAAAGTATTGGTGCAGATTATCTTAAGTCACTTGGGACGTGGGTATTTGAACCAGTTTCTTTCTTTTTCCATGATGACCAACCTCTTTTACCTCCACCGTTAGTTGTTTTATTTTTTATTGGAATTTTTTATTCCCTTGGGTTTTTGAGAAAATCATATTATTATTTTCTTTTTCTTTTGGCAATTCTTATACCATTTTTCAGCAGTGCCATTACAGATGCAGTAAACGCTGATCACCGGTTGATTGTTTTGCTTCCAATTGGGGTAATTTTTTGCAGTGTTGCAGTTGCACGTATTGTCAGCTTTCTAAAAATAAAACCTTTGAAAATACTTTTTTTAGGGATTGCGTCAGTATATCTTTGTTATCTTGCCGCATATTTTTTTGTCAACCAATCAGCAAATATTGGTCGTGATATTCATGATTATCTTTCCATGGATATTATCTACACAATACAAGCTCAAGAAAAAACAATACCAGAAGTAACGAGCCAAACCTATTGCCTGCGACTTTCAAGCGCAAACTATAAAACATTTGATTACCTTCATTACAAAGAACAATATGATTATTTCCTTCCCAACATTTCTATTAACAAACAAGAGGATAAAAATGTATCAGATAATACTATTTACATCTTTCATGGAAGTTGTCCGGTGGATTTAAACAAAGTAAAATTGCAAACAAAGCGAAATTGTAGTAATAAGTTCAATCTTTATTGTCCTCTTAATTATTCAGGAGATATTATTAAATACTTTAATTAGGCATCAGCCATAATAACAGGAACAACAAATGCTCCCTCCAGTGCGCCACTAGCCACAATCATCGCAGCTGTTTCCCCAACTGTTCCAAATCCAGCTGCTGCAGCAAGTCCCAGGAGTGCTCCTCCAACTAGTCCCAAAGTCGCGCCAAGAAGATATTCTCTTCCTCTTCGTGTTGGAGCTGGAGCAATTTCTGCTGCTGGTGAGGATTGTGATGGTGGTTGTTCAATCTCTTGTGCCATGAGCTGATTCTTATCTTATTCTATGAGAGTTTCATAAGAAGTATCTAAGAAGAATGTTAAAAATTAGTATTTGGAGGAAGCAAAATGGTTTTAGGATTTTGAAGCGAGGGAGCTACTGTCTTTAACCACATCCAGGTTTCATAGAGGTTTTCATCTCGAGTAAAAGCAAGTGATTCTTCCCCCTGTCCGTACTCTTCTCGTTTTGGCGGAATAGCTTTTATTCCTCTTTTTACTGCTTTTTCATAATTTTTGACAGCTCTTGTGAATGCTCGTGGCTCTTGCTGCTCTCGTTCTTCATAATCAGCCCCAAGAGGTTGGCTTTCTGGGAGTCTTTCTCTTATTGCTTCTTCTATTCTTTTTGCAATATCCATTGGCAAAACAGATGTTTTATCTTGTAAAAGCCTTCTCGCACGACTTTCTTCCTCTTCTGCTTCTTTTACTACTTCACGACGAACTTTCTTTCCTGCACTTCGTAGTTTTCTGAGTTGTGCTTGTGCTTCTTGATATCTTGTTTGTGCTTTCTTTTCATCAAATGGTTGAGCAGAAAGCAACTCAATAATTTCGTCTTCATCAAATTGTTGTGCTATTAAGTGAATTCCATAAGAAAGCAGTTCTCCCTCTTCTCCACTGAGTTCTCTATTTGGGAAAAAGGATTGTGTAACTATGTCAAAAAATAATGCGTGATACATAAAATCATCATCAAGAAGCTCTTTTACCCGCACATCATCTGTTTTAGGAGAAGGTGTTTCATCTCTGGCAATCCATCTGTGAATTGCTTCAACTGGATAGGGTCTAAAGCCCAAATAATTATAGAATTCAGGATTAAAGCTGAGCTGTGTATTATCTCTGGTTTTTCTTAAAAGTGCTCTCATAACATGCGGACCCAGATGTCTTTGGACAGATGCTACAACGCTTAGTTTTTGGCCTTTCCTTTCATCTAGCTTAGCTTGTAAATCAGCAATAGTTTTGTCAGCAATTGCTTCTGCATGTTTTTCAACAATTAATGCTTTATACATTATTCGCCTTCTTGCCCCGTCAAGCGTTTGTGCAATTTCTCCTTGTGTCATGCCTGACCTGAGAATTCTATAAAGTACAGAGAAATCAAATGTGTCGTTGGCCTCATTTTTATATGAATCTGAAAAATCTGGAAGTTGGTATGTCTTCCCTTTTGTTTCTTGCATTAATTCATTTACTCGGTCTTGGCGTACTTCTTCTGGTGTCCCTTTTCTATAAACAGTGTAGGTAACAGTTGCGCTGCTTGGAGAAAGTGCTTCTTCTCGTCTTGTCCTTTGAGCTTCAAGCTCTCTTGTCTTGGCTTCTTTTGCTACATTTTCTTGTCGATCTCTTTCTTCTTGGCGCTTTGCTTCGTATTCAAGATATGCAGATCGTGCCTGCCCAGCGGTTTGTCTGACTACTGCTTTCGTGCCATCTGGTTGCAATACTTCCTGTTCAGCAGTGTAGAAAAGAACTCTCTCCTGTGAGTCATATTCAACGGTTGTTGATTCAACAGAAAGTTGTGTGATTGCAGGAATAGTAGAAATAACTCGAGGATTTTTGCTTTGTC
>DASTLH010000085.1:0-2004 GCA_035715145.1 Patescibacteria group bacterium | reverse complement strand
TAAGAAAGGTACTTTTTGTAAAGTATGAGTGCGAATCTTGGCTTGGAGGCGCTCAGCACTGCTATCCAGCTCTACTCGTATGCCTGCGTTTTGCAACAGGTCATATACCTTTTGTGCTGCCTCAATGTGTCTATCGGCAATAGGAAGGAGAACTACCTGAACCGGTGCAAGCCACAATGGGAATGCTCCAGCAAACTTTTCAATAAGAAATGCCATTACCCGCTCTATCGCGCCAATGGAAGATCTATGGATAACAATTGGCTGTTCTTCTTGTCCCTGTTCGTTGACATAGGTTAAATTAAAGCGCTTTGGCATAACAAAATCATACTGAACGGTAAATGCCGTATCCTCTTTTCCATTGACGTTTTTCATTTGGATATCAATTTTTGGACCATAAAATGCAGCTTCTCCCTCTGCTTCCACAAAATGAGCATTTCTTTCTTTTAGGACTTTTCGAAGCGTTGCTTCTGCAGCATCCCAAGACGCATCATCTTTAAAGTATTTTTTCTCATCTGCCCTGTCTCCCAAAGACAAACGGTAATGGTAGTCTTTTCCAAATTCTAGCGTAAAGGTATTGGCAACAAATTCAATTAAATCTAACACGCTATTGATTTCTTGTTCTGCCTGATCAACTCGTGCAACAATGTGTGCATCTGCCAGGGTAAATGCTCTCACGCGTTGGAGGCCACTTAACTCGCCTGATTGTTCATATCTATAGAGTTTGGCAAGCTCAGCAAAACGCATGGGTAATTCCTTATAACTATGTGGTCTACTCAGATACAACTCAAAGTGATGAGGACACGTCATGGGTCTAAGCATAAACTGTTCATCATCAATGGTAATTGGCGCATACATCGACTCTTTATAATAGGGATAATGTCCTGATTTCTCATAGAGAGCCAAGCTTGCCAAATCCGGCGTGTAGACATGCAGGTAATTTCGTTTTAGCTCCTCATCGACAATAAAGCGTTCCAAAACTCGCCTCACAGCAGATCCTTTGGGTGTCCACAGTGGTAGACCTTTTCCAACAACCTCCGAAAAGACAAACAAATCCAGTTCTTTGCCTAATTTTTTATGATCTCTTTCTTTTGCTTCTTCAAGCATTTTGAGGTGGTTTTCCAGGTCTTCTTTGGTAAAGAATGCCGTTCCATAAATTCTGGTGAGCATTTTATTTTTTTCATTTCCCCGCCAGTATGCTCCAGCTACTTTCATGAGTTTGAAGTGTTTGAGCTCTTCTTTTGGATTCTCTATATGGCCGCCTTTGCACAAATCCCAATATGCACCTGATTTATAAAAAGTAAGGGTTTGTCCTTCTTTGCTGAATTCCTCAATGAGTTCTGCTTTATAGGGATTGTTGGGATATTCTTTGAGGGCGTCTTCTTTGGAAAGTTCGTGTCTCTCAAATCTGGTCCAACTTTTGACGATTTCCCGCATTTTTTGCTCAATTCTGACAAAATCTTTTTCAGAAATTGCTACTTCCTTTGGAAATTCAAAATCAAAATAAAACCCGTCCTCAATTGCAGGACCAATGGTTCGTTTGGTTTCTGGCCAAATTTCCATAACAGCAGCTGCCAGTAAATGGGCGGCAGAATGTCTGAGATGTTGTAATTTTTCTTTGTCTTCCATATCGCTATTCTATCAAAAACAATTTTTATTTTATATCAACAAAAAAACCTCCTTGCGGAGGTTGTCATTGCACACTGTTACAACCTCCTTACAGAGCTGTTGTAGTTGTTGTTGCTGCAAATTGCTGTTTCATAATTTTATTGTATCACTTTTGTTTGTCTTGTTAAATTAACCCAGTAATTTAGGTTCAAATGAAAAGCCAAAATGTTTTGGGTGAAAAAGTTCTATCCCTTCTTTTCGTCTCCACATAGGACTTGCCGGTGCTACAAGAACTGCTATCTGTTGTCCTTTTTCAAGTTGGCTGTTGTGAACTCCTAAAAATGTTTTGACATCAATAGTCATAATTCTGTCTGGACTGGTTGCAAAAACTTTATTGTT
>DASTLH010000084.1:0-2101 GCA_035715145.1 Patescibacteria group bacterium | reverse complement strand
CTGAACAACCAACCCAAGAGACTACCAGACGAAGATCATTTGCTGAAGGTGTTCAAGAGATTAGAGATGCACTCAGATTTGAATTTTATGGGAGACCACCTTTGCAACCTCAAGAACCCCAACACCGATATGGCCAAAGTGGCTTAACATATGAAGTAAACCAACCACAGGGGTGGTGGGGATATCTTGGTGCTCCAAGAAAAATAGCAAGAAAAACAGTTGCAACAATTGGCCAAAGCTCAGAAAACCGATTGGAAACAGAATTAGAAGAAGCTGTAAAACGCTCAATTGTTGCCGATGAGCACGCCCGAGCAAAACGAAATGCTGGGATCCTTATAAAAAGCGCACGATTTGGAAGTACTCATCTTGCAAAGATATTGTTTAAAGATATCATGCAGCTTGTTCCAGCATTAAATCTTGTTATTGATGGTGGATTTGCATTATATGCACAATTTAACAAGCATGGAAAGAAAGAACAAGCAAAACTTATTATCCCAAATGCCATTTTAGACGTGATTCCCGGCCTTAACATTATCTTCTCATTTGCAATTCACTTTAGAATGAACAGACGAGTCCAGGCACACGAAGACGCAACCCATCATGAAATCCTCTCAGAGATGGAAAATACCATGACACAAGGTGCACAAACGACTCAACGAGTAGAAGAACACAAGCAAATTGCCAGAGCCGCAGGAAGAGTTTGGAGAAAATATCCTGGTATTGAAACAGCCTACAGAAATGTCACTGAAGATTTAAGACAGCTCACAGGGACAATCCAACAGCTTCAGACAGAATTAGAACAACCGTTTGTTCCTCATTGGCCAACTGAAGGAGTAAGTGAAGGCAAACACAGAAAAAATGAAGAAAAACGTTTGAGAGAATACAACAGACGTAGAAAAGAAATACCTGCTCAAATTCAAGCAACACAAGCAGATCTTCAGGCGATGCAGGACGGAAATGAAGGAATTCTTGCGCTTTATAACAATATATTTTCTGCTGCTTATCAAAATCAACCACAAGAATTTGCAAAGGAATAATCTGTTGTGAGCCGGGCGGGGATCGAACCCGCGACCAAGAGCTTAAAAGGCTCCTGCTCTACCGCTGAGCTACCGACCCTAAAGTATGCCTTCTATTATATCAATTTTCACTCTTGATTGACAAGAAAGTGTTTGGGTTGATGAGAAAAAGAAATTTTAGTATAATACCATAGTTGCGGCGCGTTCGTTCAGTGGCCTAGGACACTTGGTTTTCAGCCAGGATATCAGGGGTTCGAATCCCCTACGCGCTACCAATCCTCTAAAATTCCTATTTTGAAGTGGCAGAAAAATTTGCCATTACCTTTGCAGAAACATCTCGCAGTCGACCAAGCAAACTACGAAACTCCCGTCTCTCCCCATCTGATAAATCTCCTCTTTTTTCTAAAAGAGCAGAGAATGTTTGGACATCTATGCCACTGGGAGCAATTGGTTGGCCAAGCCTGACAAGTGCTTGTGGCTTATGCTTCCAGTTTTTTACCATTTGAATCAAAGTTTTTAGGTCTCCTCCCATCGAAAACCCATCTTGGGCAATTTCCACATCAACGGGAATAATATAAGCCTGAGAAAGTTCTGATAAATACACAGCGGCAATCCCACCTTTTGTACTCCCTGGATTATGCGCAGCAACTACTACTGACTTCCCCTGTTCCAGGGCATCATTAAGAGGAGTAAAATCAGACGGTTTAAGCATAGTGCTGGCAGTTTTTCCTCTTCTCTTGGTGTAGGAAATAGGGTGAAAGTCGCGTCTGCCAATAAGCGCTGTGACTAAAAAATCTGCTCCTCCTGAAAGAAAAGAATGCTGGGTTGATTGATTGGTTATCTGTAAAGGAAAATCTCTTCCCAGAGCAGCTAGCGCTATAGGAATATCAGCATCTGTTTTATGAGAGGTAGCAAAAATAATTTTTGCGTCTTTTGGAAGACGTTCCAAATTTTCTCTTCCAAGAAGCTGTTGGGGAAGAAGTCTCGGGTGATCTATAAGAAGAGAAAGTCCTGCATTGTTTAAAGAGTATAATAACGGTGCTGTTTTTGAAGATTCTTTACTCATTATTTTGTGCAATTACTAC
>DASTLH010000083.1:0-5033 GCA_035715145.1 Patescibacteria group bacterium | reverse complement strand
CAGACATAATCACTATCGTTTAATTCGTCAATTGAAATAAGTGGATAGGATTTTCTTTTGGCAAAAAGTTTTTCAAACATTCTTTTTTGTCCGGAATAGGCAAACCCTCCTCCGGTTGAGTAAATGCTTGAGCCAACAATCATTGCCAGTGCGTCTTTATAGGTTATCTGTATTTTCATGCGCTTCTTCCCCTTCTATAGAGCCCAATAATTTGTCGTGCAAGAGAAAATTTCCTGCCACGCTCTTCGTCTATATGATACATGGTTCTGGTTGCATTGTCTCCTGATGGGATAATGTGCTCGTGAGGGTAGAGTGCCACGGCATGAAAGACTCGTTGTCCTTTTTGCTGGAGTGCTTCAGCCACTCGTTTTGCATTGGCAAAAATTTTGTTTTCCGTTGGGTTTTCAACAATTACTGCATAGGTTGGGTGTCCTGCTTTTTGCTCTGCCGCTGAGAGTTCTGCATGAACATAGGACAAATCAATAATGTCCTGCCAGCTTTGTGTTGGGGCAACTGCCAAAATATCTCGCCAGAGTGCATCTTCTCCGGCAAGAATTGTTCGAGCTTCTTCATACGTTGGCATCTGTCCTTTTGCAACGGTTTGTCTCATATAGTGTTTTATTGATGCAAGAGGAGATGATTCCACAATCTGGACTTGTCTTCTGCGTTGGATTCTTGAGCTAAGAAGTTTTATTTGTCTTTTGTGTCTCTGGTCTACTACGTCAAACCACCCTTTGAGTTGTCCCGGTGAGAGATGGCCTTCTCTGTAGCCGTCCAGGGCATACAAATAGTATTCAGCTTCTGGAATGTTGAGTTCTACTCGTTTGATATGACTATTATCGTGCTTGAGGCCAGAAATAAAGGTGCCAAGTCTGGTAATAGCTTCTATTTCATAGACAGAAAGCTCCGGGTCAACGTGAATTCTGTGAATTGGCTCAGCAATTGCTTCTCCGCGCCTGGTGAGTGCATATTTTTCTCCACTGTGTCCTACTGCTTTGACTCCGTCTGCGCTAAAAAGACACGGGCCGCTGACAATGGTGATATCAGGTTTTTCGCCTCCTAATTGTTCTTCAAAGCTTCTTCCATCAATTGGTGAGCGGACCATGAGAAAGTGCGTTTCTCCACCAACTTGTGCTTCTGCAAACGCGTTGCCATTGTCATGGTTGATGACTCGTCTATTCTCTGGTATCCCTATATTTAAATGGAGTCCTGCAACAATTTCTCCGAGTTTTCTTGCAATTACCCGAGAGTTTCTGTTGGCATCTTCCAACAGAGTCATTTTTGCCTGGGCTCTTCCATAAGAAAATCCTTCTGCAATTTGATGTAATGGTTGTAATCCTGGTTGTCGTATTTCTAGTGCCATATATTAAAAAAACTCCCTATTGTGGGAGGTTGCTTTGTCCATACAAAGGTCTCCTCCTCTAGGAAGTTGATGTCTCTGTGCCTGGACAATTACTATTAAAATTTCTAATCATATTTTAAATCTCCCAAAATTTTTCATAAAAAAAACCTCCCTGGTGGGAGGTGCTTTGTATACAACAAAAAACCCTCCCGTTTAGGAAGTTGTCTTTGTTGATGGACAATTAGCTGCAAATAATCTGATCATGCAAAAAGGATACCACACCTAAAATCTTCCTGTCAAGGAGAAAAAGAAAAAGCTAATGTGTGTGTGTAGTTAAATTGATAATAAAATCAATTAAACCGACAAGTTTTGCCAATGAAAATACTGTTATTCCCATTATAAGACTGATCATAAAATAAACAATAACATTGTGAATAGTATCGATTGTATATGCAATCAGACAGAAACAAAAATCAAGAAATCGGTTTATGCTAAGGATCTTATATTTTTTATATGTACTATACATGAGTGAATCATGTTGCGTAAAAAAATCATAAAAAAGTTTTATTAAGTTAAAGCCATCAGTTGAAGATGCGATTCCTTTTTTTTCATCTTCAGGAGGGATTTCTGTTGGATCAGGTGTTGGGCTCGGTGAGATAATTTTTATTGGGCTGCTTTTATACCTTGCCATGAAGTTTTTCGCTGAAGAAATTTTGCATGGACAGAGTGCTTATCTCTATGTCAGAATAATCTCCTTCCTTAATAGTGTCTCTAGCTTCTTTGTATGGAATTTCACTGTGGGTTAAACTCACTAAGTCTGAGCCAGAATATTTGCCATACACATTCCAGACTTCGTCAAGAAATGCTTTTGTTATTTTGTCTATCTCTTTAATTTCCCAATCTTCTATATTTTCTTGAATAACAGCGTTCCCATTATTCTTAAACTCTTGATAGACGACTCTTATTGCTGGTCCGTATTTCCACGCCTCTATTCGATCATTAAATAATGGTTTTTTAAAATTTGCTAGGTACCACCCTTGTGCATAATAAAGTATTTTTTGTAATTTTAAATTGGTTAATTTAGCACGATCAGGTTCTGATTCGCTTTTTTTTATAAAGTATCTTGCTATTTGTAGTGCTGTATATTTTGATGTATCCATGCACTTATATTACCACAAAGTTGTAAGATTTTTATGAGAAATTGGTCGTTTATTGCCCCTTTTTATTTGTCTACAGTCCTAATTCAGTATGAATCCCCTGCATTGCTGTAAGAGTGATGGCAACAAAATCTTCCAGCGGAATTCCCAATTTTTCTTTGCAGAAATAAATGGTTTCTCTTTTTGCTCCTTTGGCAAAATGTTTGTCTTTTAATTTGGTTAAAATCAAATTTGTTGTCAGACTTGTGAGTGATTTCTCTTTTTGCTCCTGTGCCAGAAATACAATTATAGCCGTTAGCTCATCGCAACAGGTTATGGCCCAGTCCATGGGACTGACAGGTATGACATGGGTGAATTCGTAGTTGTGGGATTGAATGGCGTGTTCTACCGCAGTTGGAATGGTATTTGGTTCCAGTTTGGTCAGAAGCATTCCGTGTTGGTCTGGAAAGCCTTTTGCTTTGTCATAATCTGCGTCATGCAAGAGTCCTGTTATCCCCCACTCTTCAACATCTCCATTAAATTTGGGGGCTAAGGCGCGCATGGTTGCCTCTGTTGCCAAAGAATGGGAAAAGAGTTTTTTATTATTGAGGTGCTTTTTGAGGATTTCAAAGGCAGTTGCACGGGTCATACATTGAGTATAGCATTACTGTGCAGATGGAATAAAGGTGACACGGGTTGTAGCACGTCTCAGGCCATGCCACTCTGTTGCAACAATATGAGCTGAATTAATTTCCTCTCCGGTAAAGACAATGTCCCCATTGGGTTCTCTCTCCAGAAGCTCTCGTCCTTCTGCTTTTGCATCAATTACTGCCGCAAGAGAAGGTTTTGGGTAGGTTTCAACTTGGACACTGACAGGATAGGTACTCTGTGAATTTTCTCCGACACCAGAAATTCGTACATTGTCATATCCCCACAGGTTTCGTCTGTTGTGTGGGAGCATGGTTTTGGACTGTGGGTCTAAAACAGCAGTTTTTGTGAGATATCTTCCGTCGGGATTGCCAATTGCTCGAAGTCGTGCAATTTTCTCATCTGCAGACCATGAAGAATCGTATAACGCATCCGTGCTGATGAGGGTTTGAGTTTTCCTGTCTCGTCTGATGCCAAGTCCTAAAACACTGGAGGTTGTTGTGACTTCTATTCTGCCTGAAGGAATGGGTTGACTTATTTCTGCCATGCAGGGATTGTAAGACAGGGAAATTTTTCTGTCAAGAAGAGTTTATCTTTCTTTTTGAGGACGCTGGCCTTCTATTTGTGTCTTGAGCTCATTATAGGAATAGTAATCAAAAGAGTCGGTTGCAGCGTTATAAAATCCAACTTGAAGACCAAGTGCTATAAATTCTTCTGGTGTCATTCGGGAGAGATTAATGGTGTAATCAGGTCTTGCTGCCATAACGGTTGCGTCAAATTCTTCCATTTGCTGGTACGTATTAAATCCCATGTATCCATATCTGTTGCCTTCTCCTGCATTGTATGGTTGAGTCAAAACACCTGCTGCAAAAGAAAAATTTTCAGGAGTAATTGTCATACGAATAACAGTAGGGATTCCTTCCTGGCGCTGTGCATATTCTTTCGCTGATTGTTCGTAATGAGCTAAGTCATCTTGTCTGCCAAAAAAGACACCAGGTTTGTATTCCATAGATCGTCTGCTGCTTGACTGATTGGGTGTATTGAAGCGTGATGCAAAAGCTGCCTCAATGCTTGGTGAGGTTGTTGCACGGGTAATAACAAGAGGTGTTTTCATGAGAGAAAGTATACAAAATTTCTGCCAAAATTGCAACTATAGGGTATGTTTTGTGGGTGGACGGTAGAGGACTTGAACCTCTGACCTTTACAATGTCAATGTAACGCTCTAGCCAACTGAGCTAACCGTCCAGGTGATGACAATTATAGCAGAGCAATGAAGTTTGGAAAAGCTATTTAAAATCTGCTCCGGCATACAAACCAGAAACAGAAATAAGGGGGTTATACGTGTAGGTTGAGGCAAACATTTCCATTGGTCGTGAGTCTCCAGCCAAAACAATAAGTCTATTGCCAAAAAGTTCTTGGATCATTTTGTGAAAGGCAATATAGCTTGGCAAGTCTCTGCTGGTAAATTCGTCAATTCGTGCGCCTTCTGTTATTTCCTGTCCTCTGAGAGTTAACCAGTGATCAACCATTGCTTGTCTATTGGCAAGTGTTCGCTGCGCTAAGCGTTGATAGCGGGTCTCTCCAAAAATTTTTCGTGCTTCATCTCTTGCTAAGTCAAATCGTTTGTCCCAGTGGGATTTTCCTCCGGCTAATTCCATCATGCCGGTAATTCTTACTTTTGGTAAGGCAGATGATGCTTCCATGGCAATTTCTATAACGCCATTTGTATTTTGCTTTACTTCTTGAGGAAGAGATGTGCCATATGTTTGTGCAACAAGATGCTGGATTCTGTGGGCTAAGTGGTGAATGGATTTGTTAACAATTGTTTGGAAGGCTTCCTGCGTCATTCCCCGGGTGTATCCTAAAAAGTATTCATAATCTCCCAAACCCATAACAATCTCAGGAGC
>DASTLH010000082.1:0-12976 GCA_035715145.1 Patescibacteria group bacterium | reverse complement strand
ACATTTACTCACAATCCAGTCGTTCAGCAAGCTGCTGCAGCCCAAACAACAGAGCCTTCTCCTACCTCAGTTCCTGTAGTCGTCAGTCCAACTCCTTTGCCTCAAGTTCAGACACAACCTGTTGTTTTGGGAGAAGAAGCCTTTAGAAGTTTGACAACAATTCGTCAAGCACCTTTGGTTAACAGCATTTTTCTCGCAAAGGCAATCAGTTTTATTCTTTTCTTTATTCTCATTGGTACCCTTATTCTTGATGCTCTGCTGGTTGGGAAACGAAAAATTATTCGTATTGCCGGGCATAATATAGATCACATTCTTTTCTTAAGTGCTATGCTTATTATTGCTTGGTTGGTGGGACAGGGAGGCGTTTTCTAAATGAATAAGCATTTTTTATATTATGTGTCTTTGGTTGCAGCACTTGTCTCTGGAGTTATTCTTGTTTGGGCAAGTCCACAACACCCACAAACACAAATGACGATTGTTGTTGCCATGGGGTTTGTGTACGTTGTGTGGGGGACTCTTCATCATCTGCTCCATCATAGTTTTCGCGTAAAAATTATGTTAGAATATGTTGCAGTTGCAGCAATTGGAGCTGCATTAGTCTTGTTTATTTTAAAAGCATTTGTATGAAAGGATTTATATTAGCAGGAGGTCTTGCAACACGATTAAGACCTCTCACATTAGTAACAAATAAACATCTTTTGCCGGTTTATAACAAGCCAATGATTTACTATTCACTTGAATCAATGGCGCGAGCAGGCATAAAAGAAGTTTTACTCTCCTCGTCTCCAGATCATGCAGGACAGTTTGCCAGTCTTTTAAAAGATGGTTCTGAATTTGGATTGCATTTATACTATACCGTTCAAGCAAAACCTGGAGGGATTTCTCAGGCAATTGCTTTGGCAGAGGATTTTGCACGAGGAGATAATTTATTAGTACTTCTTGGAGATGGAATTTTTGGAAAGCCCCTTAATGAAGAGGTTGAAGCATTTGAAAAAAAAGAAAAAGGAGCAATGGTATTTGGTATGCATATGCCCACAGAATCCAAACAGTATGGAGTTATTGAAATGAATGAAAAAGGCAAAGTGCTTTCTATTGAAGAAAAGCCAGAACATCCTAAATCAGATATTGCACAAACAGGAGTGTATATGTATGACAAGCGCGTGTTTGATTTTATTCGAGAGTTACAACCATCTGCTCGGGGAGAATTGGAAGTTACTGATCTTAATTCAAAATATGTTAAAGAAGGGACAATGGATTGTAGTATTCTTGACTGGTGGATTGATGCAGGAACTTCCTATGACGAACTTCTCCGGGCAAACAATTTGGTAGCACAAAAATTTCAAGAAGGGTTTCTTCCAAAGCGTCCATGAGTGACTGCAACATTAATAGTCTTAAAAAAAGGACTATCAACACCACAACGTTATTTGACGTTAACGAATATACAATTCAATTAAAAACTGGCAAAACAGTTGTTCATCATACTGCAGAAAGAAGACCAACAGTTAGTGTTCTCCCCGTGACAAAAGACGGAGAAGTGTATTTAGTCTCTCAATACCGATATCTTTTAGGGAAAACAAGTCTTGAGGCAATGGCGGGATTTGTTGATGAGGGAGAATCGGCTCTTCATGCCGCAAAAAGAGAACTGAGTGAAGAAACAGGAATTCAGGCAGATTCCTGGGAAGAATTGGGTACATTTGAATTATCTGCAAGTGTTTTTAAAGGTGAAAATCATATCTTTTTAGCACGCGATCTCACTCTTGGTGATTCTCATCAAGAGGAAGATGAAGATATAACAGTAGTAAAAATGCCTATTGAAAAAGCAGTGCAAAAAGTATTTACTGGAGAAATCAATGTCTCATCAAGTGTGATTGGGATTTTATTGTTAGAAAGGCTAAAAAAGGAGAAAAAATTATGAAATTACTTGTAACCGGTGGAGCAGGATTTATTGGCGCAAATTTTATTTTGTACTGGATGAAAAATCATCCTAATGACTCAATTGTTAATTTTGATAAGCTTACCTATGCTGGTAATCTAGAAAACCTCAAAGAAGTAGAGCATAACCCCACCTATTACTTTGTGAAAGGTGATATTACGAATCCTCAAGAGGTAGAAAAAGCAATGGAAGGGATAGATATTGTTGTCCATTTTGCGGCAGAAAGTCATGTAGACAGATCTATTATGGATCCAGCATCATTTGTTGTGACTAATGTTACTGGTACGCAGGTATTGCTTGATGCAGCACTCAAAGCGGGGGTAAAAAAATTCCATCATGTCTCAACAGATGAGGTTTTTGGTGCACTGCCACTCAATTCAACAGAAAAGTTTAGTGAGACAACTCCTTACAATCCTCATAGTCCATATTCTGCAAGTAAAGCAGGATCAGATCACTTAGTGAGAGCATATGCCGATACGTATGGGTTACCAATTACGATTACAAATTGTTCTAATAATTTTGGACCATACCAGTTTCCCGAAAAGATAATTCCTCTTGCCATTACTAATGTTTTGGAAGGGAAAACAATTCCAATTTATGGCGATGGATTATATGTACGAGATTGGTTATATGTAGAAGATCATTGTCGGGCAATTGAACTGGTCTTACAAGAAGGAAAAGAAGGAGATACCTATTGTGTTGGTGGATTAACAGAAGATATTCCTAATATTGAGGTAGCAAAAAAAATTACAAAACTTTTAGGTAAAGATGAAAGCGTTATTGAGTATGTTAAAGATAGGCCGGGCCATGATAGACGATATGCAGTTGATTGGACAAAAATTCAGCAGGAATTAGGTTGGGCTCCCAAATATGATTTTGACACCTGGCTTGAAAAAACAGTCGAATGGTATAAAACAAATACTTCCTGGTGGCAGGATATAAAAAATGGAACATATCAGGAATATTATGCAAAACAATATGACAAAAGCTAAGATTATTGGCACTGGTCTTTCAGGGCTTGTAGGTTCTCGAATTGTTGAGCTTTTAAGCTCTCACTATGAGTTTGAGGATATAAGTCGTAAAACCGGAACTGATATTTCTGATAAAGAAGCACTTCGTAAAAGACTTCAAAACTCCCAGGCAGAAGTTGTAATTCATTTAGCTGCGAAGACGAATGTTGATGCATGTGAAGAGGATAAGCCAATGGGAGAGAATGGCGAGGCTTGGAAAATAAACGTTATTGGTACAGAAAATCTTATTGAAGCATGTGAGAAAACAGGGAAAAAACTTTTATATATTTCAACAGACTTTGTTTTTGATGGAGAAAATACCCCCGAGGGTGGCTATACAGAAAAAGATTCCCCTCATCCAATTAACTGGTATGCCCAGACAAAATATGAAGCAGAAAAAAGGGTACAAAATGCATCTGTTCCGTGGGTGATTGTTAGAATTGCGTATCCGTATAGAGCAGCATTTGAAAAAGGTGATTTTTTCAGAGCAATAAAAAATAGACTTTCACAAAATTTACCAATTGCAGGAATTTCTGATCATACGTTTTGCCCTACGTTTATTGATGACATTGCTCAAGGAGTATCAGTTCTTTTGGAAAAAGACGTGACCGGAATTTTCCAAATGACAGGAAGTCAGGCTCTGAGTCCCTATGAAGCATCTCTTTTAATTGCTAAAAAGTTTGGATATTCACAGGAATTAATTTCCCAGACAACCCGGGAGGAATATTTTAAAGGTAAAGCTCCTCGTCCCTTTAACTTGTCGATAAATAATGATAAAATAAAAAAACTTGGGGCAGTGCTTCATGACTTTTCAGAAGGGTTAGATCTTATTAAGGAGCAACTTTCATGACAATTACATTTATAGGACACGGATATGTAGGATTAGTGAGCGCAGCAGTATTTGCCGATTTAGGTAATACTGTTTGGGTAGTCGGACATACTCCAGAAAAAATTAATAACCTCAAAAATGGAATTCTTCCTATCTATGAACCAGGTCTTGAAGAAATCGTAAAGCGAAATATTGCTGCAGGAAGACTCCGTTTTACTCTTGATTACTCTCCGGCAATTTCAGAATCAGAAGTTATTTTTACTGCGGTTGGAACTCCTCCAACTCCAACTGGTGAGGCAGATTTACGAGTTGTCTTTAGCGTTGCAGAAGAAATTGGGAAACATTTGGAGGGGTATACAGTTGTCATTACAAAAAGTACTGTGCCAGTGGGAACAAATAGAAAAATTAGAGAAGTTATTGCAAAAGTAAAACCTGCTGATGCGGAGTTTGATATGGCTTCCTGTCCAGAATTTTTAAGAGAAGGGCAAGCTATCGGAGACACGCTTCACCCAGATAGGGTCGTTATCGGGACAGATTCAGAAAAAGCACGAAAAATTCTTCTTGAACTTCATAAACCAATTACAGAGGGAAACGGTGGACAAGTTGTTAATACAACTATTGAAACTGCAGAGATGATAAAGTATGCATCAAATGCTTTTCTTGCAACAAAAATTTCTTTTGCAAATGCAATTGCAATTCTTTCAGAAAAAGTAGGAGCAAATGGTCCTGATGTTTTGGAAGCAGTTGGACTTGATAAGCGCGTTGGAAAAGCTTTCTTAAATGCTGGTGCCGGATATGGAGGAAGTTGTTTTCCTAAAGATGTAAAAGCACTTATTGCCATAGCAAAAGAAAATGGGTATGATTTTGAACTCTTGAGAGCTGTTGAGAGTATTAATCATGAAGCAATGGAACAGGTAGCAAAAAAGGCAAAAAAACTTCTCGGAGAGATACACGGAAAGAAGGTGGCAGTATTAGGTCTTTCTTTCAAACCAGATACTGATGATATGAGAGACGCATCGTCTCGAGTAGTTATTCCAGAACTTCTGAAAGAAGAAGCAACTGTCGTTGCCTATGATCCTATTGCAATGAATAATGCAAAAAAGCTTCCTGAATTTGAAGGACTTATGTATGCAGAGAATCCTTATGAAGCAGCATCAGATGCAGATTTAGTCATTGTGATGACTGAATGGAATGAATTTAAACAACTAGATATTGAAAAACTGAGAAGTGTAATGAAATCTGCACACATGATAGATGGGAGAAATATTTATAACCCCACAGATATGAAAACTGCCGGGTTTACCTATCTCGGAGTTGGACGATGAAAAAAATTCTTATTACTGGTGCCTCAGGGTTTGTCGGTGGATGGTTGGCTCAGCACCTTTTGACTCTTGGAAATGCAGAAATTTTTGGAACCTATTTGAATGAAGAAAGTAAAGAATCCTCTTTGGTAAAAGACAAAATAACCTTTATTCAGGCAGATTTACATGATAAAAGTGTTGTTGAGACTCTTATTGAAAAAGTGAAGCCTGATGAAGTGTATCATCTTGCCGCCCTTGCATCTGTTGGAAAAAGTTTTAAAGATCCGGTTGGGACATTTCATACAAATATTGATTCAGAAATTTTTCTTTTAGAAGCACTCAGGCAGCACGACCTTTTATCAACGCGTGTTTTAATTGTTTCATCGGCAGAAGTATATGGATATGTAACTCCTGAGGATCTACCAATTGATGAGAATACCCCCCTTCGTCCGGCAAATCCTTATGCAGTTTCAAAAATTGCTCAGGATTATTTAGGTATTCAGTACGCTATCTCCTATAAAATGCCAATTATTCGGGTGAGGCCGTTTAATCATATTGGTCCACGACAAGGATTGGGGTTTGTTATTTCAGATTTTACTAAGCAAATTGCAGATATTGAAAAAGGAATTCAGGAGCCAATTATAAAAGTAGGAAATTTAGAGGCAAAGCGAGATTTTACTGACGTGCGAGATATGGTAAAAGCATATCCCCTCCTTTTGGAAAAAGGAGAAGTGGGAGAAGTCTATAATGTCGGATCTGGAATTTCGTACAAAATAGGAGATTTATTGGATAAGATGATTGCAATGGCAACAGTAAAAATTGAAAAACAAATTGATCCAGAAAGGCTGAGACCATCAGACGTAGCAGAGATTGTTGCAGACAATACAAAGATGCAAAAAGTGACTGGTTGGAAGCCTGAGATAGCAATTGAAACTACTCTGAAAAATACTCTAGACTATTGGAGAGATTTATCATAGAATAAGAAAAGCTTATGCTTAAAAAAGCACTCATTACTGGTATTACAGGGCAAGACGGATCCTATCTTGCAGAACTTCTTTTAGAAAAAGGCTACAAAGTGTACGGAACAGTTAGACGACTTTCTACTCCCAATATGGAAAACATTAAACATCTTGTGCATGATGTTGAATTTCTTTCAGCTGATTTACTTGATCAAGGATCACTAACAGACGCAGTAAGAGCTTCAGAACCAGATGAAGTTTATAATCTAGCAGCTCAGTCTTTTGTGAAAACGTCATGGGATCAACCTGTTTTGACTGGAGAGTTTACTGCTCTTGGTGCAACGAGAGTTCTTGAGGCAATTCGTACTATTAATCCAAAGATTAAATTCTATCAAGCATCTTCTTCTGAAATGTTTGGAAAAGTTGTTGAGGTTCCTCAGAAAGAAACAACAAGATTCTACCCAAGAAGTCCATATGGTGTTGCAAAAGCATACGGACACTATATAACAGTTAATTATCGAGAAAGTTATAATATGTTTGCCGCATCAGGTATTCTTTTCAATCACGAATCTCCAAGGCGAGGAATTGAATTTGTTACAAGAAAGATTGCCAATGCAGTAGCAAGAATTCATTATGGAAAGCAAGATACTATCGAGCTTGGAAATATGGACTCAAAA
Source organism: Patescibacteria group bacterium (assembly GCA_035715145.1). GTDB lineage: Bacteria > Patescibacteriota > Microgenomatia > Levybacterales > UBA12049 > DASTLH01. Next base: position 6,267 of record DASTLH010000082.1, on the reverse strand, counting down.
CGCGACTGGGGTTTTGCAGGTGATTATGTTGAGGCAATGTGGCTTATGCTTCAGCAACCAGAACCAGATGACTATGTTATCGCAACAGGTGAAACACATAGTGTGAGAGAATTTGTCGAACTTTCATTTGCTGCTGTTGGAATAAAAGATTGGGAAAAATATATCGTTTCAAATCATCCAAAACATGTACGACCAGCAGAAGTAGATCACCTTATTGGAGATGCAAGTAAAGCAAAAAAAGTGTTAGGGTGGTCTCCAAAAACTTCATTTCCTCAGCTCGTTGATTTAATGGTTAAATCTGAGTTAGAGCGCGAAAAAGAATAATGATTTTATGCAAATTGTCTACGTAGCCGGGGGGGCAGGCTTTATAGGTTCTCATCTTTGCAAAAAACTCCTCCAAGATGGGTATCAAGTTATCTGCATTGATAATTTTTTAACCAGTAGTAAAAAAAACATTGAAGATTTGTTTGAAAATTCTGCATTCCAATTTGTCCAAGCAGATATCACTCAAGTACTTCCAGCAGATCTCCCAAAACCAGATTTTATTTTTCATCTTGCGTCCCCTGCCTCACCAAATAATAAAAGTCCAAGAAGTTATATTTCCTATCCTGTAGAAACACTTCTCGCAAACTCACTGGGTACATATCTGCTTTTAGAATTAGCAAAAAAGAGTAATGCTCGCTTTCTTTTTGCTTCAACATCTGAGATATATGGAGATCCAGAAATTTCCCCTCAGCCAGAGAGCTATTGGGGCAATGTAAACCCAGTAGGCGTTCGCTCTGTCTATGATGAAGGAAAGCGGTTTGGTGAGGCAATGACTATGGCATATCTGCGAAAATACGATGTTGATACACGGCTTGTACGAATATTTAATACCTATGGGCCAAAGATGGAAGTTGATGATGGAAGAGTCGTTTCTAATTTTATTGTACAAGCACTGCAAAGAGAACCTCTTACTGTTTTTGGTGATGGGAGCCAGACAAGATCATTTTGCTATGTGTCAGATTTAGTAGAAGGGCTTGCTACTTTTATGTTTGAAGATTCCTTAAAAGGAGAAATTATTAATCTAGGAAATCCATCTGAGTACACTATTTTGGAGTTTGCGAAAAAAATTAAAGAGATTACCGGTACTTCTTCAGAGATAGAATTTAAGGAGTTGCCTGAAGATGATCCAAAGCAACGACGCCCTGATATAACAAAAGCAAAGAAACTTCTTCACTGGGAGGCAAAAGTGGGGCTTGAAGAAGGGCTACAAAAAACCATACAATACTTTAAGAACTCATGAAAGCAGTTGTTATCATACCAACCTATAACGAAAAAGAAAATGTTAAGAAAATAATTCCTCTTGTCATGGACGAGGTTTTCCCAAATATAAAAAATCATGACATGGCAATTCTTATTGCTGATGACAATTCCCCAGATGGCACAGGCGATGAAGTAAAGTCCTTCATGAAAAAATATAAAAACCTCGATATTGTCACCGGTCCTAAAAAAGGATTGGGAGCAGCGTATGTACGAGGTATGGATTATGCTATAGAAAAAATGAATGCTGATGTTGTTTTTGAAATGGACGCAGATGGACAACATGATGCAACAAAAATTCCTGAATTTATGAAAAAGATAGATGAGGGAGATGATATGGTTCTTGGAACTCGCTACAGTGATGGTGGATCAATCCCTAAAGAATGGCCAATTCAGAGAAAAATAGTTTCTGTTGTTGCAAATCTTTTTGTCAGAGCAGTCTTTATGAAATTTAATATTCATGATTGGACTGGAGGATATAGAGCTCTTAAAAAAGAAGTTTTCTTAAAAGAAAGAGAAGAATTGAAAAACTTCAAAGGGTATATTTTCCAAATTTCATTTTTACAAAAAGCTGTCAGAGATGGTTTTAAAATTGGTGAAGTTCCTTTTCATTTTGGCTCAAGAACTATTGGAGATTCAAAAATTGCAGCATTTAGCTATATTTTAGAGGTTGTTAAGTTTGTTTTGTGGACACGCTTTACAGAATTGCTTTTTGGAAAGTTTGGCAAATTTTTAGCAGTTGGAGGGCTCGGATTTGTTATCAATGCAATTGTTTTAAGACTTGGAGTAGAAGCACTTCACTGGAATCCTTCTGTTGCAAACCTTGCAGGAGCTGCACTGGCAATTTTCTCAAATTACAATTTCAACAACATTTGGACATTTAAAGAACAAAAGATTACCTCCCTTGGTGGATATATTAAAAAACTGATCACATTTTATCTAACGTCTGCTTTTGGAGTTATTTTTATTCAGACAGGAACAATTTTTGTAGGCGATCATTTCTTTGGGACAAAAGGATACTTCCTTTACTTTTTAGTTGGAACAGGTCTTCTTCTTATCTGGAACTTTACCATCTACAACCGATTTATCTGGAAATCAGGCTCCAAGTAATATGCGAAAAATAATTTCTCTGGTTTTAAAAAACTGGTTGGTACTCCTTATTCTCCTTGTTGCGGCATTTATGCGTCTGTATAAAATTGCAGATTATCTGACATTTTTGGGAGATGAGGGCAGAGATGTTTTGGTTGTTTACAATATCTTACATGGTCACCTTACTCTTCTTGGTCCAACCTCAAGCGTTGGGGGATTTTTCCTCGGTCCAATCTATTACTATATTATGGCGCCGTCTTTGTGGCTGGCAGGATATAGCCCTGTTGGCCCTGCTGTGATGATAGCGTTGTTTGGTGTCGTTGCTGTTTGGCTTGTCTATTATGTTGGAAGCCATTTTTTCAATAAGACAGCAGGAATAATTGCTGCAGCCCTTTTTGCTATTAATCCGTTAGTTATTCTCTACTCCCGTTCTTCCTGGAATCCCAACTTAATGCCTCTCACAACGCTTCTTATGCTTTTTGTACTGTACAAAGCAGTAGAGAAAAAATCAGTTGGATTATATGCAATCGTTGGTATTTTATACGGCATAGCAATGCAGCTTCATTATATTGAGGTATTTCTTGGACCAATGATGGCACTTTATTTTCTTATTGGGAATATTTACCGACCATATGAAAAGGAGCAACATTTTGTTGAATGGAAAAACTTATGCAAATGGACAGGAGTAATTATTGGCGGATTTGTTATTGGCTGGTCGCCTTTTTTAGCATTTGAGGCACGTCATGGATTTAATAATTTTAGGGCTATATTTAATTTTGTTTTTCATCCAGATACCACAGGACAAGGAGTGGGTTTGGCAAATTTTGTCCCAACAATCAGAGATGTATTCTTTAGAACTTTTGCGAGATTAATTGTAAATATTCCAGATCCAGCTTTGTATGGACGATATGCTTTCTGGCAAGTGCAATTGTGGATTTGGTCATCATGGGTGCTTGGACTAGGGTCCTCTTTTTTTGTGATTTTTAAAATGTGGGCAAAGCGAAAGGAAAAAGAAAAGTTTCTCCAATATAGTCTTCTTGTCTTGTGGTTTGGTATTGGGATATTATTTTTTGGATTCTATAGAAAAAATATTTATGATTATTACTTTGAATTTTTGTTTCCGGTTCCAGCATTATTAGTTGGAGGTTTGATTTCCTCTCTTATCAGCAAGAATATAATTTTAAAAGGGATAAGCTGCGTTTTTCTTTTTGCTTTACTTATAATAAATATCCAAGGAGTTCCATTTCGCTATCCTGGCAACAGACAATTACAGCAGACAGAACTCATCGCACAAGAAGTATTTAAACAAGCGGGGAATCAACCCTATAACTTTGCTTTAATTACCGGAGGGAATTCAGATCACGCATATAGGTATTTTCTAACAATGTGGGGGAATCCTCCTGTGACTATTCAATTTCCAGGAATAGATCCAAAAAGAACGTCAGTAACAAAGCAATTAATTGTTGTGTGTGAATCTGTTCCTTGTATGCCCGAAGGTAGCCCTTTGTGGGAAATTGCTGGGTTTGGGAGGGCACAAATTGTCTCTAAAAAGCACGTTGTAGTTGTTGATGTCTACAAACTCGTTCACTACACAGGAAAATAAATTTTATAAGTATGGATATAAAGATCCTTGCTGTGAATAAGTCTGCTATGATAGAGGTATGATAGAAGAAAATAAAGGGCTGTCCTCTCAAGAAGTTTTAGAACATCAGAAGAAATATGGATTGAATGTGTTTTATAAACAGAAAACCTCTGTTTTGAATCTTCTTTTCAGACAAATTACCACTAATCCTCTTACAGTTATTCTTTTGATTGCTACCTTTGTTTCGTATTCTCTTGGGCAAAGGGTAAGTTCGTATTATATCTTTACCATGATTCTCTTGAGTGTCTTTCTCGGATTTTGGAATGAGTTTAGTGCGCAAAAAACAGTGGAAACTCTTCTTAAAAAAATTTCCTCAACAGTACTGGTAATAAGAAATGGAAAACAGGAAGAAATTCCTGCTTCTCAAATTACCGTAGGAGATGTTGTCTTTCTTTCAGAAGGAAGTATTATTCCAGCAGATATGACATTAGTTGAAGTGAAGGAATTGGAAATGAATGAATCTGTACTTACTGGTGAATCACAAACAGTGTATAAATCACTTTCTTCAAAAACAGAGTCTCTTATTTTTGCCGGAACAAGTGTTGTGAGTGGGTGGGGAAAGGGAATAGTAGATGCAGTTGGAAATCAAACCCGATATGGAAAAATTGCAGGAGAGGTTGCTTTTGTTAAACCGATTACTGACTTTCAAAAAGGATTATTAGATTTTGGACAACTTGTTATAAAAGTTATTATCCTTATAACAATCGCAATTTTTGCTGTGAATGCATTTCTTGGTCATAGCATTCTTGAATCGTTATTGTTTTCATTGGCAATTGCAGTAGGATTGACTCCTGAGCTTTTACCGGTCATTGTAACTATCAGTCTTTCTCATGGTGCAGGAAAACTTGCAAAAAAACACGTAGTCGCAAAACAGCTCATTGCAATTGAAAATTTAGGGAATATGGATATTTTGTGTACAGACAAAACAGGAACGCTGACAGAGGGGGATATCCATTTAACTGATTTTAAAACGTTAGATGGAAAGCAGAGTTTAGATATTCTTCAGAAAGTACTTACATTTATTCCTCCTCACCAGCATAAGCATTCCAATGCAATTGATGAAGCTTTGCAATCTTATGCACACAGCCACATGATTACCATAGGAGAGAATAAAGTGATTGATGTAGAGCCATTCAGTTATGAAAAGAAATATTCCTATGCTGTGATTGAAGAAAAAGGAAAAAGAAAAATTGTTGTCAGAGGAATCCCTGAGGTTCTTTTTGCTCTCTCTGGGAAAAATCATGTTCCAAAGGCTCTGATAGATTTACAAAATGAAGGAAGTAGAGTTGTTGTTGTGGGAGAAAAAGAGATTGGTAAAAAAGAAAATTATTCAGATAAAGATTTACAGGGTATAAAAATTATTGGATTTGTCAGTTTTGTTGATCTGCCTAAAAAAACTGCTAAACAGGCAATAGCACATCTGCATTCTTTGGGGGTGCGGGTAAAAATTTTGACAGGAGATAGTGATTTGGTAACAAAAAAGATTTGTGATGAAGTTGGTCTTTCCATTGAGGGAATTATTACCGGAGATGATTTAGAAAAAGTGAGTAAAGAGAAATTTGAAGAACTTATTGAAAAAAATACCATTTTTGCGCGTCTTACTCCAGAGCAAAAACTTCTGATTGTCCAAACACTTCAAAAACAGGGGCATGCTGTTGGATATATGGGAGATGGGGTAAATGATCTTCCTACTCTTCATGGGGCTGACGTTGGAATTTCTGTAAATACCGCCGTTGATGTGGCAAAAGATGCAGCATCAATAGTTCTTTTAAGAAAAGGGCTTGATGTTGTCGCAGAGGGTATTGTAGAGGGGCGTAAAACCTTCCAGAATACACTTAAGTATATCTTGATGGCTACTAGCTCAAATTTTGGAAATATGTTTTCTGCAGCAGGTGCTTCTTTTTTCCTTGCTTTTTTACCAATGACACCATTGCAAATTTTGCTTACAAATGGTTTGTACGATTTCTCGCAAACAACTATTCCTTCTGACAATGTTGATAAAGAATCACTGAAAAAACCTCGTCATTGGGATATAAAATTTTTGAGAGATTATATGATTTTCTTTGGTCCTATAAGTTCTTTATTTGACTTTGTTACATTTGGAATTATGATTTTTGTTTTTCATGCTTCGCATGCACTTTTTCAGACAGGGTGGTTTGTAGAATCTGTTGCTACAGAGATATTAGTTATTTTTGTCATAAGGACCTCTCGAAGTCCTTTCTTCCTGAGTCGTC
>DASTLH010000081.1:0-2248 GCA_035715145.1 Patescibacteria group bacterium | reverse complement strand
GGTGAAGTTTCAAATAAACATATTTATGAAGCTCTTACTCCCATTACTGCGCGAAAAGCTCCACGTGATGATGTTTTAGAATTTCTTCACAATGAACCAGATATTGTATTTGATCTGCTCAGACGTGTTTATGTTGGGATGGAAGGACTCTGGACGCATATGGAATCTCTCACAGCAGGAAACGCATATACAAAATTAGTTGCTTCTCTTATTATTCTAGCCAAACGCTTTGGCAAACCTGCAGAAAAAAATAATGAGATAATTGTTCAGTTGAAATTAGGAGAAAAAGATATTGCCAATTATGCAGGGATGTCTCGAGAAACCGCAAGTCGAGAACTTCAAAAATTAAAAAAACAACATTTTGTCGATTTTGAAAACGGAAGAATTTCTATTCAGAATTTGAAAGCTCTTGAAGAAGAACTAAATATTTAAAAATAGTATAGTATATCTATGACCTGGCTTATTTACGCACTTCTTTCAGCTGTATTTGCTGCTCTCACAGCAATTTTGGCAAAAATTGGGATAAAAAATGTAGATTCAAATCTGGCAACGGCAATTCGCACCATAGTCATTCTCCTTTTTGCCTGGGGCATTGTCTGGCAACAGAAAACCTTTACCTTGCTTCCAAGCATTAGCAGATTTTCTCTTCTTTTTCTTATCCTTTCAGGGATTGCAACAGGACTTTCATGGTTATTTTATTTTAAAGCACTCCAAATGGGGAATGCCGCACGAGTTTCCCCAATTGATAACTTAAGCCTTGTTATTACAATCATTTTAGCTGTTGTTATCTTGAAAGAAAAAATAACTTTTCTTGTTGCACTTGGCGCTATCCTTATGACTATTGGCGGTATCCTTATTGGACTGGGAAGATAGCCACTCCATATTGACAACACCGTCCTCCATTTGAAATACTGAGTATGAGCATGAAACAAAAATCTGCCAAGAAACATTTGTCTCAAAAGCGAACGAGTAAAAAGTCATCTCTATCTCTTAGATATATTTCTATTTCCTTTCTCGCACTCGTTATCTTGTTTGCTGGAAGCAGTTTATTTAAAGCCACCACTAAAATCCATGTATTAGGCACATCAACAGGCCCTGTGTTCCTCGCTGACAAAGGAGAATCAGATGGACAATCAACGGATAATGCACCCACAAGTGGGCCAACAGGACCAACTCCTTCAGCATCGGGAAACGGCGGAAATAATACTTCAGGCAACAATTCTGGTGGATCACCCACTATTATCAGCGGAGGAACAACCACTCAACCCGCTAGCAACACACAAGTTGATTGTATTGGACCAGATGGAAAGCACTTTACAACAGATTTTCATAATTGTCAGGAGCTCAATCAAAAATGGGGACTGAATAATTTCCAATTTATTCCTTTAGGAAAATCTGAAGATAATCAAACAGAAACACCTGAAAAACCAGAACCAACTCAAGCAGCAGAACATTCTCAAGGGAAACTTGAAGTCCAAATGGAAGGAAATAAAAGTGAATTTAATCTTGAAACCGCCGGCACCCATATTGAAATGAAGCAGGAAGATGATGGCTCAATCAGTATTAAAGCAAAAAAAGCTGACGGGACGGAAGTACAGCTTCAAACAAATGCCTTGGATCAAATTAATGAATCCCTCAAAGAAAAGGATATTGAAGTTGGAACAACTTCAGCAAATGGATTTGCTATTCGTTCAGGAGGCGTGGAAGCACAAACCAGTTTCCCTCTTTCGGTTGACCCTTCTACCAAAACATTGGCAGTCACAACACCTAATGGAACCACAGATGTAACTGTTTTGCCAAATCAAGCAGTTAAATCACTCTTAGATCAAAAAGTGTTATCTAATATTCTCTCTACCGGCAATGCAACAACTGCAAGTGCTGCTGCAGGAACTCAAACTGTAGGATTAACCGAAGTTAACAATCAACCAGCATTTGCTATCCAGGGGGTTTCAGATAAAAGACTCTTTGGTCTATTCCCTGTCGCATTCAATAAAACAGTTTTTGTCTCTGCACAGAATGGACAAACACTCCAAACACAAGAATCACTTATCAATCAGATTCTTGAAAACCTTTCCTTCTAAAATTTCGATTTACTTGACAAGCCCCTCCATTGATGTATGATGTTTGTATGAACAATAAAGTAATTATTGGCATCATTCTTCTTGTACTCGTTCTTGGCGGAGGCTATTTTGCAGCAAAAGCAATAAAACACAACCTTGCTCCACAACCAGTCCAACAACCTGTCGCT
>DASTLH010000080.1:0-6062 GCA_035715145.1 Patescibacteria group bacterium | reverse complement strand
AATATTTTCCCAATTGAATAGGTTACAACCATTGCGATTGCACCACCAACAACAACACGAAATGTTGCTTTTAACACACTGGCACCACTTACTTTTGCACTCAAAACTCCTGCTATAAAAAGAGCAACGAGCACAGAAATAAATGTTATTGGAATACGCAGTGATTCTGGAGGAAGAAGTATCGCAATAAGAGGAATAAGTGCCCCTATCAAAAAGGAAATTGCAGAGGCGTATGCTGCATGCCAAGGGTCAGTCAAATTATCTGGATCAATTCCCAGCTCCGCATCAAAATGAGCAGCAGCAGCGTCATTTATACTTAATTCCTGTGCAACAACCATTGCTGTTTTTTTACTCAATCCTTTTTTCTCATAAATACACGCTAATTCCTCTAATTCGGCTTCTGGGTGATGTTGTAACTCGTATCTTTCTTTTTCAAGAAGTGCTTTTTCTGTATCTCGTGAACTACTCACAGAAACATACTCTCCGGCTGCCATAGATATTGCTCCAGCAATAATACCAGCCAGTCCGGCAGCAAGAATAACACCTTGATGAGTTGTTGCGCCGGCTACACCCACTACCAATCCCGCTACCGAAACAATTCCGTCCCCTGCTCCCAAAACAGCAGCTCGTAGCCAATTAAGCTTTGCTGTATGATTTGGTCCGTGGGAATCATCTTTACTATGGTGTACTGGTTTTTCTAAAGAAGTTTTTTCGCTCATAAAATGATTTTAGCACAAAAATGACACTTATTCTGCAGGGTAACCGGGAAACCAATCTTGTTTAATATGCTCCGACGGAATAGTCATTTTTTTTAGTACTTCTCCAAGAGCATCTACCATTGGTTCTGGACCAGAAATATAAAATAGTGATTCCTGCAGATCTAAAACAAATTCTCTTATTTTATTTTCATCAATATGCTCAGGAGAAAAAATATAGTGGATTTTAAAATTGGGATTATTTTTTGCAATTTCTTCTAATTCATCTTTATACACAACATTTTGATCGCGATTGGAATAGAGGAGCGTCACATTAATTGGTTTTCTTTCATAACTAAGCTGTGCAAGAATAGATCTAAATGGGGTAATACCAATACCACCGGCGATAAAGACATGATTTTTGTTGGGATCGTCTAATGTAAAATCACCTTCAACAGAGGATATCTCAATTTCTTCTCCTTCACTCAGCTCAAAAAGTTTTTTCTTAAATGAACTGCTTTTGTCAGGTGCAAAGCGAGTAGTAATTCTTACATGATTTTCAAATGGAGCAGCTGAATTAGTAAACCATCTGTCTGAACCTCTTCCATCGGTTGGCTCATGATGCAAAACATAATGTAAAAATTGTCCAGAAATCCATGAAAGTGGTTCTGAAGGAGTAAAAATAAAGGAAGTTACATCTACTATTTCTGATTTCTTCTGGACAAGCTTGAGCTTCATGCTTTTATTATAACACCTTTTACAAAGGTCAATTCAAGAACAAAGCACTAGGGGTTATGTTACCAAAAACAGTTTAAGAAGACGTGAGGAAGTTACATATTAAACCAAAAGCTTATCTACTCATTCCAATATCCTGTCATCAGGTATTATTATTTTTTGGAGTTGTAACTAATTTTTGTTTCACTGATGATTTTTTACGCTTTGTATCTCTTTCTCCTTTTTTTTCATCTCTTCTTAAAGTCGGAAAAAGAATAACTTCTTTTATCGCCCACGTGTTCGTAAGAAGCATTATTAATCTATCAATCCCGAGTCCAATACCACCATAGGGCGGCATGCCATATTCTATTGCTGCAAGAAAATCTTCATCAACATGCTGTGCTTCATCTTTATCTTCTCTAATCGCATTTTGATCTTTCTCCCAGGCTTTACGTTGTACTCTGGCGTCTGTTATTTCACTCCAACCATCAAAAATCTCTTTTCCACCAACATATCCCTCATATCTTTCAACAAAACCAGGTTTACTTCTGTGTGGACGTGCAAGAGGGCTGACATCATTAGGATAATCAATAATCCAAGTAGGCTCAATGAGCGTTTTTGTTACCAGGTGATCAAATATTGCAAATATTAGTTGCCCTTTTGTTTCACCACCAAGTATTTGTACATCAGGGCAGTGTTTCTTAAGATATGTAAGCAAACTTTTTTCCGTTTCTTTTTCAACATCTAGCCCTAGTTTCTCTTTTAATGAATCTATCATGGTCAATCTTGGCCATTTATTTCCTATGTCAACCTTTTTCTTGTCTAATTGTAAAATTGTGCTGTTAAATAATTTTTTGGCAAGAAATTTTAGGAGCCCTTCTGCTCGATCCATCATAGTGTGATAATCTACATACGCTTCATACCACTCAATCATGGTAAATTCGGGGAAATGAGTCTGGTCAATGCCCTCGTTACGAAAATTTTTTGCTATTTCATAGACCTTTTCATACCCACCCGTGATTAACCTTTTAATATATAATTCTACAGCAATTCTCAAATAAACCTCTTGATCTAATGCATTTAAATGAGTCGTAAATGGTTTTGCATTTGTCCCTCCGTACATAACTTGCAGTGCAGGAGTTTCTACCTCCCAAAAACCTAAATTGTCTAAATATTCTCTTACTCCGCTAATAATTTTAGTACGTAGATTAAATCGTTCTCTCACTTCAGGATTAAGAAGCAGATCCAAATATCTCTGCCTATATCTTGTCTCAGTATCCTTTAAACCAAACCATTCATTCGGTAACGGCCTTAAAGATTTTGTCAAAATAGTATATGAAATTGGGAGAACTGAAATTTCTCCAGCAGTAGTTCTTCCAACTTTTCCTTCAACACCGATAAAATCTCCAATATCTAACAGCTTGAGGTTTTTAAACGCTTCACCTAATAGTTTTTTTTGAAGGAAAAGCTGAATTTTCCCCGATTCATCTTTTAGATCAATAAACGCAATATTTCCATGTTCGCGGTATGAAAAGATTCTCCCTGCAGTTTTGATAGATTCTCCCTCACTAGCGAGAGCTTGTGCAATAGTGTGAGTTTTATCAAAATAATATTGAAAAGGATCAATCCCCAATTGAAGTAATTTTTCAATCTTCTCTAGCCTTATTTCTTGTAAATTTGACTCATCAGCCATATCTATATCCTACCTTAATTTATCATTATGTTCAATTAATTGAATCAATCAAAAAGAGTCTCATATCAATGAGATTTACTTAGTTTTTCTAACCTGAGGAAATAGGATCATGTCACGAATTTGAGGAGTATTTGTCAAAACCATAGCCATTCTATCAATTGAGATACCAATGCCTCCCATTGGGGGTAAACCATATTCCATTGATGTGATAAAGTCATCATCCATTTGCATTGCTTCTGCATCTCCTGCATTTCGTAATCTTTGTTCTTCTTCAAGGCGTGCTCTCTGCTCTCGTGGATCATTTAGCTCAGTGTAGCAATTCATTACCTCCATACCACCAATATATGTTTCAAACCGTTCAACTAAATCAGGATTTGTTCTATGCTTTTTTGTTAGAGGACTAGTTTCTCTTGGATAATCCAAAACAAATGTTGGTTGGGTAAGTTTTCCGTCATATGCTTCTTCAAAAAGTCCTAAAAGCATATCTCCTCGTCTCCCTTCTTTTACACCATGTTTCTTTGCTAATTTTCTTAATTCATTATCTGAAATTGCCTGTGGGTCAATATGATATGTTTCCTCTAAACCACCATAAATGGTTAATCTCTTCCATGGAGCCTTAAAATCAATTACATGATCTCCAAATTGAACTCTGGTTGTTCCATGAAGTTTTAAAGCGATTTTTTCAAACATTGATTCTGTCATTCTCATCATTTCGTTATAATCCCCATAAGGTTCGTATGCTTCCATCATGGAAAATTCAGGGTTGTGGGTTGCATCAATACCTTCATTTCTGAAATTTCTTGAGAATTCAAAAACTGGCCCCATATTTCCTGCAACCAAACGCTTTAAATATAATTCTGGAGAAATTTTCATGAACATTTCTTGATCCAGTGCATTATGGTGTGTGGTAAAGGGCCGTGCGTTAGCACCACCGTATGTATTATCCAAAACAGGTGTTTCAACTTCAGTAAACCCTCTTGCTAAAAATGTTTGCCTCATCGCTTCCACCATTTCACTTCGCATACGGAATCTTTCTCGAGCTTCCCTTCTTCCGTATAATTCCATATATCGTTGTCTCCTTGCTACTTCTTGAGATATTTCGCCACGAGGAGGTGGAAGCAGTGCCTTTGCTAGCATCGTAAATTCATCAGCTTTGGTCCTTACGGTTATTTCACCATTATTGGTTTTCCCCAAAACGCCTTCTGCATGGACAAAGTCTCCCTCATCATAATTTCCTTTTACAAGATCAAATCTTGAATCTTCTTCGCCCGTCTTTGCTACCAAGACCTGCATTTTACCCTCGTTGTGATCAGTAACATCATAGAAAACAAGTTTTCCATGCTGGCGCATACCTGTAATTCTTCCCACAATACCTACTGTTTGACCTTCTAATTCTGGGAATCTTTTAGTAATTTCTGAGTTTGGCGCGGTAATAAGAGGTGTTTCTTGAGGAAATGGGTTTATTCCAGCAGCTTCCAGAGCAGAAAGATGCTGCATACGTGCTTCTCGAGATTGTTCTGGTGTGCCTGCCATAAGTAAAGTCTATATTACTTCTATAAGATACAAATGTCAAGATTAATTATTTGTTTGCTGAGGTTTTAAAATGTTTATTCTTTTATAAGAACTATCGATTTTATATCATCATCACTCATCACTACAGAAATTAACCCATTTGTTTTTTTCAGACTTTCAAGATAATCTATATGTACTTTTTGTATCTCCTCACCTTTCATAACCAAGGGGATACCAGGTGGATATGGGACAATATCTTCTCCACTTACATGACCAACTGCATCTTCAAGAGATTTTATAACTGTTTCTCGACCATCAAGTTCATTGGATGCAATTCTTTTTTTTATCTTTACAGGAAATTCCGGGAAAATAATATGTTCTTTTTTATTCAATCCTTTAAGATGTTCTAATGTTCTCTTTAAACCTTCTAAGGTTTGCTTTACTTCATATTCGTTATTTTGGAATGTTGTGAGAAACAATAAGTTATTGGCTTCATATTTCTCGACAATAATCTTGTAATCTTTTTCCAAATGATGCGCAATAGCAAAACCTGCACAACCAGTCTTACTTACGTTTACGAGAATTTTTGATCTATCAATGCCATGTACCTGTGGGTATCTTTTCATGATTGTCGAAGGCTCAACAACAACAACATCTTGAATACCTGTAAGACCCTCTATTAAATCTTGTGATACTCGTAGCAAACCAGTGATAATTTCTTCTCCTTTTGTCTCCATTAAATAACGTGCACCATCTAATGAAGCAAGTAGGTGAAATGAGGGAGATGTAGTCATAAGAGACTTATAAGAATCTTCAATATATTTTTTCTTAATCCGCCCGTTCTTCCAATGAATCATACCAGTCTGTTGTAATCCAGATCCTTGTTTATGTGTACTTTGTACACAAATATCTGCACCGGCTTCCATTGCGCAAACAGGTAATTTTGCAGAAAAAGGGAAATGTGCACCCCATGCTTCATCAATAAAAATAATTATCTTGTCATTTACTTTCCTTACTTCCTTAACAAGTCGTTTAAGATCAAGGGAAAGCCCCTCGTACGTCGGGTTTGTTATCAATAAAACATTTGTCTCAGGATGTTCTTTTAGTTCTTGGAGGATTTCATCTATCGTATTTGGAATAAAAATTTGCAAGTCATTATCATAATGAGGAGATAAATAGTTAATATTTATCCTATAATCCGCGGCTGCAAGACTAATTGATTTATGGACATTTCGTTGTGCTAAGACATTCACTACTCCGAGCTGATGTTTTAATGCTCTCAAAACTATAAAATTACTTCCTGAAGATCCGTTTACAGAGAATCTCGTATGATCTGCTTTATAGGCTATTGCTGCCTTTTTTGTTGCCTGTGCAAAAACACCTGTATTTAATGAAGGATTCCCCAGCTCGTGATAGGAAATAGAAATATCAGTCCCATACACGCCTCT
>DASTLH010000079.1:0-5456 GCA_035715145.1 Patescibacteria group bacterium | reverse complement strand
TACTTTGGGTACAAAGCAATGATTGACGCGGTCTTTTCCGGTATAACACTTTCCAAGACCACAGGCATGGTACTCGTTATTGCAACCTATCTTTTTACCCAACAAGTTTCGTCGTATTTGTATGGAGTTTTATCTCAATATTACTTTGATTATATTGTCCGCTCTAAATTCCAAAGCGTTTTGGCTCGAACCTTTATGCACACAATGGCACAGCTGGACTTTGCAAATCTTGAAAATGGAGAAACAAGAAATCTTATGGCACGGGTTATGGATACCTATTCCTGGAGACTCCCTGAGATAGTGACAAGAATTAATTATATTTTGTACAACATAGTCTCTCTTGTCTTATCTTTTATCATTGCTTTGCAATTTAACCTGACTTATTTTTTTATTCTGGCTTTAATTGCTGTCCCATTTTACTTTGTCAGAGCAAGATACGGAAATGCGGCCTATTCAATTTACTCGGTCAATGGAACCAAAACTAATCTCCTTTGGGATCTGCGAAATACATTTAGTTGGTTTTCAACCCTTGCAGAAATAAAGCTGTATGGACTAGAAAACCACTTTATTCAGAAAGCAAAAGACCTCCAACTGGAAATTTTGAAAGACTACAAAAAACCAATTCTGACCTACAGCTTCATTGCAACTCTTGAATATATCCTCACTCCAATTGCCATGTTGATAGCAATTAATTTTTTTATCGGCAACCTTATTGCGTCTCATCAATCAATTGGGAGTTTTACTCTTTTCGTCAGTATTTTATTCGGGTTTGGAGGAGACTTGGCAAATATTTTGTCTAATTTAAATTCTATTTATGAAAACAATCTCTATGCAAATGATTATTTTAAACTTACTTCTATGAAAAATACCATTTCCTCACAAAAGAACGCATTTGTCTTTAAGACCGTAGAACCAAGAGAAATTGTTTTTGATCATGTCAGTTTTTCTTATCCAGACGCAAAGGAAAAAGCGGTAAACAATGTTACCTTTACCATTCAAAAAGGCCAGGATGTAGCAATTGTCGGACACAATGGAGCAGGAAAGACTACCCTTATTAAACTACTTCTTCGATTTTATGACCCAACAGAAGGAAGAATTCTTGTAGACGGACATGATTTGAAAGACATTAATCTTGAAAGCTGGTATCAACAACTTGGAACACTATTTCAGGATTTTGCCAGATATAATCTGTCTTTAAAAGAGAACATTCAGGTTGGAAATATCTCTGAGAAAGAGCACTCCCTGCTTGAGAAAGCACTTTCTCAGGCAAACGCAACGGATATTTTAAGTGGTCTTACTAAAGGGTGGGATCAACGACTGGGGAGATGGTTGGAAGATAGCCAGGAGTTATCTGTTGGACAATGGCAAAAAGTAGCAATTGCCAGAGCTTTATATAGAAATGCTCCTCTTCTTATTATGGACGAGCCAACTGCTAATATCGATGCTGAAGCTGAGGCTGAAATTTTTGAGAATCTGAAAAAGGTCTATCAAAAAAAATCACTCATATTTATTTCCCATCGGTTTTCTACTGTTCGAATGGCTGATAGAATCATCGTCATTGATAAAGGGAAAATAGAAGAGCAGGGAAATCATGCAGAGCTTTTAAAGAAAAAAGGACTCTATTCTCATTATTTTCTTCTTCAGAAAAAAGGGTATGAGTAAAAATTTACTTTGATTTTTCTACTAAACTGATTATTTCAGCTTTGCGGATTTTCTTAGGAAGAGACCTAAAGGTAATACTCCAACTAATTCTAACAACCAGATGAGTGCAGATGGACCGGTTTTTGGTATCTGTGTAATTGGTGCAGCTGGCAAAGGCGTTGGTGTTGCACTTGGCATAGGTGTGATTGTTCCAGTAGGAGTCATAGTTGGCGTATCAGTCACGGTAGGGGTTGCTGTAGGTGTTGGACTAGCAGTTGGCGTCAATGTTCCGGTAGGAGTCATCGTTGGCGTTACAGTCACGGTAGGAGTAGCTGTAGGTGTTGGTGTCCCAGAAGGAGTAGGCGTAGCTGTAGGTCTTCCAGTTGGTGTTGGAGTAGCTGTTGGCCTGCCAGTTGGTGTAGGCGTTGCTGTAAGACGTGGTGTCACTGTTGGAGTAGCAGTTGGTCGTGGCGTAACAGTTGGTGTTGGAGTTGGTACGGTACAGGTATGACCTGTGTGACACCATGAAGCATCGTTATTAGTATTTCCAAGACTTGAAACAGCCAACGGGTAAATTCCACAAAGAATTGTTCCTGGGCGATTATTGTCATACACATAAAACCCAAAATCATTCTGATAGTATCCACATGCCTGTCCAGCAAACTGACCTGAAGAAGAAGTTCCTCCAGTAAGTGTTGCATAAGCAGCGTTGTCTCCTGTAAGACCAGATGTATGAATTCCACCATTCTCGTCTAAGTGGCTCAAACAAGGTGCATGAGGATCTTCAGTTGGACACCAATATGATGCAACTCCCCATTTAACAGTATATGCTCCCTGTGAATGGAAATTAGAATCATTTTGTGCTTTCAAAGTCATGGAAGAAGAGTAACTGGTAAGAGAACTACTGGTTCCAGTTGAACATGAGTCATTTAATGGATGAAGAATTACGCGAAGATAGGCTCCGCACTGATAATGCTGATCATCTCCGTTGCCCCACCATGCTGCCTGTGAAGTTTTAGCAGGAGAGAGAAGAAGAGCTGCCTCAAGAAGGATAACTGCGAGCACCCCAAAAACAAAATATTGGACCGGTTTTAATCGTTTTAAAATTTCTAGCCTTGAAACGAGCTGCTTTAGCATGATGTCGGGATTATACTATAAGATCACAAGAAATGCAATAGGTTAATTACTTTCTTACACAAAAAATACAATTGTCATGCAATGGTTAAAGTGTAATAAGGAGAATTGATAGACTTGTAGTTAACCACTATATTACAATTACTGTCGCTGGCAATTTTCGTGGCTAAAAATGATGATTTCAGGAAGTGATTGCTCGAGTTCATTTGTTATGGTAATATAGATTCTATGGCAAAAAACTCCTCAGATTATTCAGCACAACAGATCCAAGTTTTGGAAGGATTAGAACCAGTTAGAAAACGCCCCGGAATGTACATTGGCTCCACAGATATCATTGGACTTCATGAAGCCTTAAGAGAAGTTATTGATAACTCAGTTGATGAAGCTTTGGCAGGATTTGCTCAAAATGTATACATTTCTCTTAACAACGATGGCTCTGCAACTGTTTCTGATGACGGTCGAGGTATTCCTATTGATATCATGCCGCAAATGGGAAAAAGTGCCTTAGAAGTAGTTATGACCAAACTTCATGCCGGAGGAAAATTTGGTGGAGGAGCATATAAAATTTCTGGAGGTCTTCATGGAGTAGGAGCAGCTGTGGTAAATGCATTATCTAACAATCTTTGGGTTGAAGTAAAACGTGGCAGTAAAACATACCGTCAAACATATGAAAAGGGTATTCCAACATCAGAAGTCAGTATTGTTAAAGATCCACTGCTTCCAGGCATTTTCCC
The DNA here is from genome assembly GCA_035715145.1 of Patescibacteria group bacterium. Lineage (GTDB taxonomy): Bacteria > Patescibacteriota > Microgenomatia > Levybacterales > UBA12049 > DASTLH01. The sequence continues at coordinate 1,947 of DASTLH010000079.1, read as the reverse complement.
ACTTAAAGAATCTGAAACAGGCACAACAACAACTTTTTTCCCTGATACATCTATTTTTCAAACAGGTGAATTTGATTTTGAAATGGTTAAAAAAATGATTCGGGAAAGAGCCTACCTTGTTCCTAAATTATATTTTCATTTCTACGACCGTCGCGTTGGACAGGAAAAAGAAGTCAATTATTACTTTGAAGGTGGCATCACCTCTCTGGTTGAAAAAATTAATGACAATAAAGAACCCCTCCACGAAGCAATTACCATTCGCAAGTCTCAAGGAGACGTTGAAGTCGATGTCTCTTTGCAATATAACAACGGCTATACAGAAAATGTTGAGTCATACGTCAATGTTATTAATACGGTAAATGGCGGTACGCATTTGACCGGATTTAAAATGGCATTAACTCGCGCCATCAATGACTATGGCAAAAAAATTGGTAGCTTTAAAAATGAAGAGGATAGTATCACGGGAGATGACACAAGAGAAGGCTTGACTGCTGTTGTGTCTATTAAAATGCCTGGTGATAATATCCAATTTGAAGGACAGACAAAAGGAAAACTGGGCAATTCCAACATACAACCCCTTGTTCAGGCAATTGTTAAAGACGGTTTGACAACATATTTTGAAGAAAACCCTCAAACAGGCAAAAAAGTCCTTGAAAAGGTTTATCTGGCTGCAAAAGCACGTCTTGCTGCACGAGCTGCAAAAGAAGCAATCTTAAGAAAAGGAGCACTTGAGGGATCAACCCTTCCGGGAAAACTTGCAGACTGTCAGGAAAAAGATCCAAGTGTTTCTGAATTATATCTGGTTGAGGGAGACTCAGCAGGAGGATCAGCAAAACAGGGAAGAGACAGAAAGTTTCAGGCAATTTTGCCTCTCAAAGGTAAAATTTTAAACACCGAACGGGCACGACTTGATAAAATGATTGAACATGAAGAGGTAAAAAGTCTTATTATCGCTCTAGGAGCAGGAATTGGAGACCAGATTCGATTTGAAAAACTCCGATACCATCGCATTATTATCATGACTGATGCTGACGTTGATGGAGAACATATTGAGACACTTATTTTAACCTTCTTCTATAGACATCTCCCAGAAATTATCAGAATGGGCTATCTGTATATTGCGCAACCTCCTTTGTTTAAGATCTCATCTGGAAAAGAATTTAAATATGCCTACACAGAAGAAGAACGAGAAGCATTGGTAAAAGAATTCCAAGCAAAAAATACCCGTGCTGTTACAGTCCAGCGCTATAAAGGTCTTGGAGAAATGAATCCCGAACAATTGTGGGAAACAACCATGAATCCAAAAAACAGAATTCTCAAACAAATTGCAGTTGAAGACGCGGAAGAAGCAGACGCAGTCTTTACTATGCTTATGGGAGATGAAGTTCCACCACGAAAGCACTTTATTCAAAGCAATGCCCAATACGCAACGCTTGATATTTAATATGGATCTCAAAGCACTTATCTCAGATTATTTAACCACAGCTAAAATCATGCAAATTGCTACGGCAAAAGAGAATCAACCATGGGCATGCACCGTTTACTTTGCTGCAGATAACAACCTCAACATCTTCTGGCTTTCAACTCCTCAAAGACGCCACTCTGAAGAGATAGAATCAAATGAAAAAGTTGCCGGAGCAATCGTTGTTGATCACGCACCAGGAGATAAGGTTCATGGCATTCAATTTGAAGGGACAGCAAAAAGACTAACCAACCAAGAAGAAATAGATCATGCAGTTGATACCTATGCTAAAAAAATGGGAACAGACGCAAAGCGAGTCGAAGAGCTAAAATCCGGGAAAGATTCTCACGCAGTCTATATGATAACTCCCAAAAAAATTGTCTTGTTTGACGTAATACATTTTCCAGATAATCCAAGACAGGAATATGTGTTATAATAATTTTGTAAAGGAATTTTATGCCTGATTTTAACAAAATACTTACTCC
>DASTLH010000078.1:0-1803 GCA_035715145.1 Patescibacteria group bacterium | reverse complement strand
CAAGACTCTGTCTCTGCCTTCGCCCATAGATTCTGTGGTAACTTCGTTATCATCTTGCAAGAGAAGATGCACTTCTCGTCGCTCCCAAGGCTTGAGGCTCAAAGAAATTCCTGTTTGCTGGGCAAGCGCTTGCTCTTTTGCCTGTTCTGCCAGGTGCTTGAGGTATTCTACACGATTTCTCTTGTAGTCGCCAACCTCAACATTAACTCTAACAAACTCTCCTAATTCTCGTGAGGCAATAAGGGAAACGATGGTCTGGAATGACTCCAAGGTTTCTCCATGGTATCCGATGAGCATGCCGCCCTCTTCTGTTTCAACAACAACCTGTGCAACATCTCCCTGCATGTCAACAGATACGGCGCCTGTTAAGCCAAGCATTGAGAGTAATTTTTCTGCTGTTTCCTGAATTGTTTTACTTTGTTTTTCCATATTATTTCCTTTTTAGCCTGCTGGTCCACTCTGTCAAACCACCAAGTCCTGAAATTTGATACTGCTGTAGTATACCAAAAAGCGTGAAGGTATTCCAGTACAAAGACAGCCCGAAGGGAAGTGTCCAGGAAAATAGGGCGATCATAGCTGGAAAGATGTAGAGAGATTGTGTCTGAAAAGCTGTTGCAAAATCGTCTTCTTTTTTCACTTCCTTTACCAAAGCCTTATCTTTTATTTTTGCAACATCTTTTTCAACGCCTTTTATTTTCTCTTCAAAGGATTGAAACATCATCTTTGACTGAATTAACTGAAGCGCGCCGGTTATGAGCGGAACAAGAACTATTACTATTCCGCCTGTTTGAAAAAGGTGTCCAGGCGTCTGTCCAAGTGGCAATCCAAAAAAATTAGTATCCCACATGTGAGTCAATTTCATGGAAGGAGAGTAGAGGGCGCTATTCACATAAGAAAGAACGTGCTTTGGATCTGTCTTCACAATCTCTTGTAATACTGAATACAAAGACCAGATAATAGGGAGCTGAACAAGAAGGGGGAGACATCCAGCAGCAGGATTAATGCCGTGTTCCTGATACAACTTCATTGTTTCTGCCTGGAGCTTCGCTGCATCGTTTTTATGCTGCTCTTTTAATTTATTAAGGTGTGGCGTAAGCTTCTGCATTTTCTGCGATGTTTTCAGTTGTGATCCGATAAGGGGGTAGAGGAGCAATCGCAAAACTACCGTAAGAAGAATAATGGCAAATCCTAAAGCATAAGGAATATGTAGAAGAATCAGTCCGTGATAAATAACAACTAAAATATTTACAATAGGATGAACCAAAAGTAGTGTAAAAATATTCATTATTTTCTGAGTGATATCGGAAGTTCGTCAACGAATGGCTGGCAGTATAAAAGTCTGAGAAGAGATTTTGCCGATCCTTTGAAAAATCCGTCCTTATTAATATGTATTCTAGCATATTCAGAGCAGGTTGGCGAGAAACGGCATGCATGAGAGACTCCAAGCAGCTGATGGAGAAGGGGAGAAACAACTTTCTGGTAAACGCTGAGAAAGAAAAGTGCTATTTTTTTCATACTAAGCCCACCTTTCTGAGTGAACTATCAATTTTCGTTTTGATGACATCGCCAAAAACTATTCCCGGTCGAAGAACAAACAACACATCATATTCACCACCCTTACCCAACCAGTGCCGCTCAATATAGGAGCGGAAGACTCGTTTTGTACGATTTCGCTCCGTGGCCAACTTTGAAATTGTTTTTCCTGCAACAAAACCAAACCGGTTGTGGGAAAGGTTATTTTTCTGCATTTTCATAAAAAACTCTTTTTCACGGATAATAAGTGGGGAAACAAAAACAACAGAG
>DASTLH010000077.1:0-4584 GCA_035715145.1 Patescibacteria group bacterium | reverse complement strand
ATGGATATTCATATAACAGGAGGTATTATTATTGCAATCGGCGCTTTGGGACCAGGTATTGGTATTGGTCTTATTGGTGCAAAAGCAATGGAAGCACTTGGTCGCAACCCTGAAGCTAACGGAAGAATTCTTCCAGCGATGCTTTTGGCTATGGCTTTTGCTGAAGCTATTGCAATTTACGCTTTGATTCTTGCTTTCACAAAGTAAGAGTTTCAGAATGACATATCATTCTGAATAAGTGAGAAGGCTTTTTTCACTTATTCAGGAGAAAGTATATGCAAGAATTATTAAATACATTTGGCATTCAACCAGTTTTATTGGTTGCACAAATTGTTAACTTTTTTATCATTTTATATCTGCTCAAAAGGTTTGCACTTACCCCAATTCTTAAAGTGCTTGAAGACAGACGCTTGAAAATTGCAGAAAGCATTAAAAACGCAGAGGACGCAAAAAAAGCACTAGAAAAGGCAGAAGAAAAAGAAAAAGAAGTTCTTAAAAAAGCACAAGCACAAGCGCAGGAAACTCTTGCCGATGCACGAAAAGCTGCAGCAGAAATCTCTGAGAAAGCAGAAGGAAAAGCAAAAGAACAAGTTGAAAAGATTTTGGCAGACGCTCAGAAAAAGATAGAACAACAAACTCAGGAAGCAGAGAAAAAACTGGCAGGACATGTTGCTTCTCTTGCAACCACTATGCTTGAAAAATCACTTACCGGCATGCTTGATGAGAAAGATCAGGAAAAAGTTTTATCCAAAGCAGTAAACGTACTCAAAAAGTAACCTATGAAACGAAATTTGTTAAAAGATTTAGTAGCGGCAAGTTACACAAAAGACAAACTTAATGAAGAACGAGTTATGGATATTGCAGCTCATCTGGATAGAAAAGAGTTAAAAGCATACATTCGCGCACTTCGACTTGAAGAGAAAAAACATAAAATTTATATTGCCTTACCAAGTCTGAGCGGGTATAATACAAGTAAGAAAACACTAGCAAGCATGTATCCTGATAAAGAGCTTGTTATTGAAGAAGACCCAAATCTTCTTCTGGGAGTCAGAATCCAAGATAATGACATGGTCTATGAAATGAGTCTTCAGAATAGACTGGATAGCATTATTGATGAGATTGAACAAAATTACAATGAATAGTGATGATATTTTAAAAAAATTAGAGAAAAACCTCATGCACTTTGACACGAGTGCAAAAACAGCCAATGTAGGCACAGTTGTTAGTATTACTGACAACATCGTTGTTGCAACCGGACTCTCAAAAGCACTCATGGGAGAAGAGGTTTCTTTTGAAGATGGCACTCTTGGACTTATCCTCAACCTTGATGAAGATTCTGTTTCCATTGTTCTTTTAGGAAAACCAAAAGATATCACAGAAGGCGACACTGTTAAAACAACCGGAAAAATTCTTCAAGTTATGGCATCGGAAGAACTATTGGGAAGAATTGTTAACCCAGTTGGCCTTCCTCTTGATGGAAAAGCAGCAGTAAAAAAAGGCACACCAATGCCTTTAGAAAGAATTGCAGCTGGTGTTATTGACCGACAACCCGTTGATACAGCACTCAAAACAGGTATTAAATCAATTGATGCCCTCTTCCCTATTGGGCGAGGACAAAGAGAATTGATTATTGGAGATAGAGGTCTTGGAAAAACAGCAATTGCAATTGACACCATCATCAATCAAAAAGAAATTAACGACAGAGCTGCAAAAGATAAGACAGGAAAAATAAAACGGGTTTTGTGTGTTTATGTTGCTATCGGACAAAAACAATCAACTGTTGCACAAGTTGTTGAAAAACTCAGAGAAACAGGTGCCCTTGATTACACAATCATTGTGGCTGCAAACGCTGCAGATCAGGTCTCGTTGCAATATCTTGCTCCTTATGCTGGAGTTGCTATTGCTGAATACTTTATGGAAAAAGGTGAAGACGTCTTAATTGTGTATGACGATCTTACCAAACACGCATGGGCGTACAGACAAATTTCCTTGGTATTAAAAAGACCAGCAGGACGCGAGGCATATCCTGGAGACATTTTCTATGTTCATTCCCGCCTTTTGGAAAGAGCTGTCAGACTTAATGAAAACAATGGTGGAGGATCTATCACTGCTCTTCCAGTTATTGAAACCCAGGCTGATGACATTTCTGCATACATTCCAACCAATGTTATTTCAATTACTGATGGACAGATTTTCTTAAAGAGTGATTTGTTTAACTCCGGCATCAGACCAGCAATTGATGTTGGACTTTCAGTTTCCCGTGTGGGAGGAGCTGCACAAACAGGGGCAATGAAGTCTGTTTCAGGAAGAATTAAACTTGAATTGGCACAGTATAAAGAATTGGCAGTGTTTGCTCAGTTTGGCTCTGATTTAGATGCAGCAACACTGAGTCAACTCGAAAGAGGAAAACGCCTGACAGAAGTGTTAAAGCAGCCACAGTACAGTCCTCTTTCAGAAGCAAACGAAATCCTTTCAATCTGGGCAGTCACCAACGGATTTGCAGATGATGTGCCAGTTGATCAGATTCTTCGATTTGAAAAAGAATACCATGAGTTTGTTGCCAGAACTGACAAAACATTAATTGAGACCCTTTTAAGCGGAGCAAAAATAAAAGAAGAAACAACAGAGAGTTTAAAGAAAGTAACGACTGCATTTAAAAAAGTCTTTACTGCATAAGTATGGCAACAACATTAGAACTTCGCCGAAAGATTAAGACATCCCAAAATATCTCAAAAACAACTCGTGCTATGCAAATGATTGCGGCAAGCAGGCTGAAAAAATCCCAGCACGCAGCTGTTTCTGCACGTCCTTATGTTGAAAAACTTATAGAAGTTACTCAAAATATTTCTTCAAAAACCCAAGACGAATCAAATCCATACAACACCCCAAAAACAAAAAACGGAAAAACTCTCTATGTTATTATTTCTCCTGACAGAGGTTTGTGTGGCGGACTTATTACCAATCTTGTCCGAGAATACTTAAAAATCAGACACGATGACAAAGCACAATTTGTCACCATTGGTAAAAAAATAGAAGGAACCGTTGCCGGCGGCTCAAAAAACCTTTTAGCATCATTCCCTTTTGGCAATTCCCTTCCATCTTTTTCTCAAATTCTCCCTATTATTGCCATCATTAATGAAAAATATCTGTCAGGAGAGGTAGAAAGCGTCAAAATAATTTCAACAAAATTTACCAATGTATTTTCTCAAAGTCCTCACATTACCCAATTATTGCCTGTTAGTCTTCCTGAGGAATCATCAGCGCAAACAACTGAATTCTTGTTTGAACCATCAATGAATGAGCTTCTTCCTGAGCTTTTAAAGAGATATATTGAGATGACCCTCTTTCAGCAGATGCTTGAATCCTATGCTTCTTACAATGCAGCACAAATGATAGCTATGCAAAATGCCACCAACAATGCAAAAGAGCTTGTCAATGACTATCAACTCTTATATAATAAGGCTAGACAAGAAAAGATTACAAAAGAGATTTTAGATATCTCAAGCGCAGCGATAGCACTCTCACAAGAATAATATGGCAAACAAAGATACAGGCATTATTATTAAAATTCAAGGACCGGTTGTTGACGTCCGATTTGAAGGCAAAGTTCCTGCAGTTTATGAAGCACTTCTTGTAACTCTTCCAGACAAACAGACCCTCACCTTAGAAGTAGCATTTGAAACAGGAGACAATGAAGTTAAATGTTTAGCTCTTGGCTCTACCGATGGACTTTCCAGAGGCATGGAAGTTACCAGAACTTTTGCTCCTATTAGAGTTCCAGTCGGAGACAAAACTCTCGGAAGAATTTTTAATGTGTTGGGAGAATCAATTGACGACCAAAAACCATTGGTAGTTTCTGACAAAGAAAAAATGCCAATCCACAAAAACCCACCATCACTTACCGATCAAACCACCAGACCAGAAATACTTGAAACCGGAATTAAAGTTATTGACCTTATTGCTCCCTTTACCAAAGGAGGTAAAATTGCAATTTTTGGAGGAGCAGGAGTGGGAAAAACCGTTGTTATTAAAGAATTAATCCGCAACATTGCCCAAGAACACAAAGGACATGCTGTATTTGCAGGAGTTGGAGAAAGAACCCGTGAAGGAAACGATCTCTGGCTTGAAATGAAAGAAGCAAACGTTATGGACAAAACCGTTATGGTTTATGGCCAAATGAATGAACCACCCGCAAATAGAATGAGAGTTGGATTAACTGCTCTTACCATGGCAGAATACTTTAGAGACGAAAAACATGAAGATATTCTTTTGTTTATTGACAATATTTTCCGTTTTGCCCAGGCAGGATCTGAAGTGTCAGCACTCTTGGGAAGAATGCCATCAGCGGTAGGATACCAGCCAACCCTTGCATCAGAAGTTGGACAACTGGAAGAGAGAATCACCAGTACCAAAAACGGTTCTATTACCTCTGTTCAGGCAGTATACGTTCCAGCAGATGATTACACCGACCCTGCACCTGCAACAATTTTCTCTCATTTAGACGCAACTGTTACCCTAGACCGAGGACTTGCTTCCCAAGGACTCTTCCCAGCTGTTGATCCACTCTCTTCTTCAAGTAGAATT
>DASTLH010000076.1:0-4986 GCA_035715145.1 Patescibacteria group bacterium | reverse complement strand
CCTACAAATTTTACTAAATCAACAACGTCTTTTTCTGTTTTTGGATAGACAACTGCCTGGGGAGTAACTTCAAAAAGTGATGCATCGTGAGAAAAATCTAAAAGAGTTTGGGAATCTGATGCAATTTCTCCTGAGAAAGATTCTTGGAGTTTGGTGAGCAGGTTTTGATCCATATAATTTACTTTCTTTTTACTACTTTTTTAACAGCTTCTTTAATTGCACTTTTTCCCATATGGTATTTCTCAATCAGTTCTGCTGGCTTTCCAGATTCTGCAAATGTATCTTGTAGTCCAATAAATTCAATGGGCGTTGGGCAGTGCTTGGCTGTTACTTCTGCGATTGCACTTCCCATACCTCCCATGACTTGATGATCTTCAACTGTGACAAAGGCTCCTGTTTCTTTTGCTAATTTTTGAATTGTTTCTTCATCAATTGGTTTAATGACGGCAACGTTGGCAACCAGTACATGAATATTTTCTTCTTCTAATTCCTTTGCAGCAAGGAGCGCGTAGGAGAGCATATATCCTGTGGCAAAAATTGTTGCAACAGGAGCATCAGTTACCCAGAATGTTTGGATTTTCTTTGGATCAAATGGCGTTTCGTCTGTTGTGATAAGGGGAGTTTTATCTCTGCTAAATCGAAGATATGCTGGACCGTAAAAACTGCCAGAATACATGGTAGCCTTTTTTGCCTCAATTGCGTCACAAGGGACCAAAATTTGAATGTCAGGCCAACAGCGGGTGATTGCAATATCCTCAGTTGCTTGGTGGGTTGCTCCGTCTGGTCCGGTCATAATACCACTATGGTGGCCGGCAATTTTAACATTGGAATTGTTATAGACAACGGTTGTTCTGAGTGGCTCCCAATTTCTTCCCGGAGAAAAAGTTGCATAGGAGGAAATAAATGCTGTTTTCCCACTTACTCCAAGACCTGCTGCAACTGTTGCCATATCTTGTTCGGCAACGCCTACATCAAAGAATCTTTCTGGAAATTTTTTCTCAAATTCATCACAACGTGTTGATTCTGATAAATCAGCGGTGAGGACTACAACATTTTCATCTTTTTCTCCTAGTGCAACAATGCCTTTTCCAAATCCATCACGGGTGGGTTTTTGTTCTGCATCAGCATCAAATACTTTTTCGTTTAACTTGAGATGAGGATTAAGCATGGAATTCCTCCTTTATTTTTTGCTCTGTTATTTTCAGTTCTTCAAGCGCTTTTTCTGCTTCTTGGGCGCTTGGTGGTTTTCCGTGCCATGTATAATTGTTCTCCATAAAACTCACGCCTTTTCCAGGAATTGTGTGAGCGATAAGAATGATTGGTTTGTCATGGATTGATTTTGCTTGTTCTACTGCATCAATGATTGCTCGGATATTATTTCCATCAACTTCAATGGTGTGCCAGTTAAATGCATCATACTTTGCTTTGAATGGTTCAAGAGGCATGACGTCTTCAACATTTCCATCAATTTGAATGTTGTTGTAATCAATGACTTGAATAAGATTATTGAGTCGATATTTTCCTGCCATCATTGCTGCTTCCCAGGTACTTCCTTCTTGATGCTCTCCGTCTGAGGTGAGGCAATAAATAAAATGATTTTCCTTATTCATTTTTGCCGCAAGTGCCATTCCTACTGCTTGCCCTAATCCTTCTCCTAAAGGCCCTGAAGTTGTTTCTAGTCCCCCCAGTGCTGTTCGGTGAGGGTGACCTTGGAGTCGGGAATTGATTTTTCTCAAAGTTTTTAGTTCTTCTAGAGGAAAATATCCTGCTAAGGCCATTGCTGCATAACGTACAGGGCAAATATGTCCATTGGATAGAAGAAGTCTATCTCGTTTGTCCCACTCGGGATTTTTGGGATCGTGAGTGAGAATATGAAAGTAAAAAGCAGCAAAAATATCAGCCATGCCAAGAGGTCCTGCTGAATGCCCTGACGCTGCTTCTAGGAGAGTTTTTATAATTTCTTGTCGGATAGAGTTTGCTTTTAATTCAAGGTCAAAAATATGTTGTTGTTTTAGTTCCATATCGAAATACGAGTGTTTGATTCAGGGTTTCAAAACAATCATAAGGTCAGAGACATTTGATTCAAGCTTGTTGGTCAAAATGCCATCACCGGTTTTTTGGAAAAACGGCGTGCTGTTATCATCTCTCAAAAATGTTTCAAGATCAAGCCCCAACTCCCTTGCTTTTGCTATTGTTTGTGCGTCTCCAATTGCTCCTGCAAAGGTTGTGAAATCCCATCCATCAGAGTCAAATGAAACAATGACCTCATTTGTGATATAGGGGAGAGTTGCCAGGACTAGTGCCTGATTTCTTCCCCCTGTGCCTTTGCCGACAACATGAACAGTTGTTTCCCCAGCGGCGAGAAGAATTTCTTTTGGTTTTGTCTCAGACAATAAAACTTTCCCAATTTTTTTTGCATCACCTTGGAGTCTATCAGTGAGAATGAATGCTTTATAGCCCAGTTCTTTTGCTTTTTCCTGCATGGCAAGAAGGGCTGTTTTATTACTTACCATAAGAATATTACTCACAGTGGCAAAATACTTATCTTCTTTTGGTGTTTCTTCAAAGGGAGTTTTTGTCGATTTGGTAAAGGCTTCAAGATTATATTTTTTTATGATTTCTGACGCCTCTTCAAGTGTTGTTGGGTCTTTGACTGTTGGGCCGGAAGCAATAACAGACAAATCGTTTCCCGGGACATCAGAAAAAATAAGACTGACAATATGAGCTGGAAATAATCGTTTTGCTAATCCTCCTCCTTTGGTAGATGAAACGTGTTTTCGTATGACATTCATTTCAGAAATAGTAGCTCCAGAGGTAAGCAGTGCTTTATTCATGGAGGTTAATTCCTCAAGTGTGAGAGAATTTGGTGCTTCAAATAAAACAGAACCTCCTCCACAAATCACTATTAAAACCAAGTCTTCTTCTGTCAGATGAGTAAGCTCTTTTAAAACAGTTTGGGTGTACTCTATATTTTCTTGTGAGGGAAGAGGATGAGTACCTTTGGTATAAGAAACTTTATGAAAGGTTTCATCAACTACATCAATATCCCATCCTTTTGTCAGTTTGTCTCCCAGTTTTTGTTCTACTATTTTACATATGCCACTGGATCCTTTTCCAAAACCGACTAGGAAAATTCGTTTATAAGAAGAAAGTTTATATGGTTTTCCTTGAATGGTAAGAGTGTCTTCTGCTAGATCAAAATGTTTTTCCATAATGTGTGAGGGAGCAATTGCTGAAAATGCAGCGTCTACTAATTCCAAAACTATTTTTCTTTGGGCAGAGGAGGCAAGAGAGGAAAGATTTTGAATAACACTCATACAATCAGTGTAGCACGAAGTAATTGGGAGCTCAAGACAAGGTAAACGAGCTTGAAATACCCTGTAGTTTTTAATATAATGGCATAATGATTTTACCTCAAAACTCAGAAAACACTTCTGGAAGTGGTGTTTTTGCTCAAGAAATAACGAGAGCAAAAGCCGGTATGGATATCTTTTTCCAGTCTTATAGAAATGGTCCTCCGGAATGGAAATGGATCCTTCTTAATACCTATGCAGGTGAGGCAATTCAATCAATGATGCTTGGCGTAAAGCCGGTATATTTTTTTGAAGGAAATGATTTTAGAAAAAATGGGTATGGGGTAATGGACAAGACTCTTTCTACTGGTTCACGACTTATGCAGGATCAATTATATGGGAAGTATCATGTCGCTGGTAATTTTCTTTATGATTCTCAGCAGGTACTACAAGTAGTACAAAGTAATAGAGATATTTTTACGGATTTTGATTTTTCTCAGGAAGATCCAAAAGATTATCTTTTAAGACTTCAACAGGGAAACGTTCAAGACGGTCATACAAAATTAGGGCTTTTGCTTGGTTTTCCAAAAGAAGACGTTTTATCTTTTGCTAGAAATTTCCCTGCGTTTCAAGCAAGTGTTTTTTACTCACTTAATCATAGGGACGAATATGATTCAGAAGAACATGTTCTTATTGATGCACATTATGGAATACTGTCTGAAAACGACAGAAGAATTTTCCCAAGTGGGAGAGACTTTTTAAAAGCTCACAAACAAGAATTAGTCGCATTTTTGCAGAGACGATTTCCGTGGCTAACTCCAGAGCAACTTTCCCATTGTGTTCAAAGAGAAGCGAGGGATTTTTATGGATTTAAATATGTATCAGATAGAGAGGATAATAGTTTTTATACTTTTGTTCATGGAGTGTATGAAGCATCTGGCATGAATATGTTAGTGGCACGTTTGAAAAATCAATAGTTATTGAATTGTTACAGAGGTCATTTTGTCTCCAACTACGATTTGTTTTACCACATCCATTCCTTCTATAACTTTGCCAAAAATTGTGTAGTTTTTAGGAAGGTTGTTATTGTCTGCTAGCATAATAAAAAATTGTGAGCCATTTGTATTTGGGCCTCTATTTGCCATAGCAACAACCCCTTCTTTGTATCCTTCTTGGTAGCTTGACGTACTTGCGTTTAATTCGTCTTCAAATGTTGGCCCATAAATAGAATATCCGCCAGTTCCGTTGCCATTTGGGTCTCCTCCCTGGACGACAAATCCTGGTTCTACTCTATGAAAGGTAAGGTTATTGTAATAGCCAATTTTTGCAAGGGTTGCAAAGTTGGTGACTGTTTTGGGAGCATCTTGTGGATAGAGTTGAATTTTGATGGTGCCTTTTGCTGTCGTAATAGCAGCAGTTGAAGCACTCACCCATGAGGTTGTTGGAATAGGTGTCACTTGGGGAGTGGCTTGTTGTGTTTGTTGGTTTTGTTGTTGTGTCTGTTGGGTTTGGCTTGGGTACGGAGTAATTGTTGAAAAATCTGGACTATTTGTTGAGTTTCCTCTACTGATAAGAAATACTCCGCCTAAGACTCCTAAAGAAATGAGCATAATTATGAACAAAACTTTTGCCATAGGCATTAGTATATAGCATCTTTGCCGCTTTTAACAACAGAAAAAATATGGTATACTTC
>DASTLH010000075.1:0-9219 GCA_035715145.1 Patescibacteria group bacterium | reverse complement strand
GAAAGTTACTCATTCTTATAGTGTAACATTACCACCAGCTTTTTCAATTTTTTCTTTTGCAGAAGCAGATACAGGAAGAGCAACAGTGAGAGCAATCTGCAAATCTCCATGACCTAAAATTTTTATTCCTCTTTCTTTCATTTCTTTTTCTGTTGCAAATTTATGCTGTGCAAGAAGCTTTACGTCAACAACACTTCCCTTTGGTAATTCATTAAGACTCCCAACATTTACAACAACTGGAACCATATTCAAAGAATAATTCTTTCCTTTTCCTCGTCTAAATGGCATTCTTTTAATAAGTGGAAGTGCGCCTCCTTCAAATGAAAGAGCAATATTTCGTCGTGCTTTTTGTCCTTTTGTTCCACGACCTGAGGTTTTTCCGCGACCACCACCGTGACCCATACCCAGTCTTTTCTTACTTCGTGCTTTAATTTTTGTCAGTGTTGAAAGATTCATTATTTTACTCCTCCTTTACTTTTTTTCTCATGAAGCATTGCGATCTTTTGGAGGGCTGCAATTGCTGCATAAACATTACTTGCTTTGTTATTTGTTCCAAGAACCTTTGACGAAATGTTATGAATACCTGCTGCTGCCACTACACTTCTTACTGCTCCTCCCGCAATAATACCGCTTCCAATAGGAGCTGGCTTCAACATGATTTTTGCTGCGCCTCTTTTTGTAAGAACTGAAAAAGGAATTGTACCTTTTACCATTGGAATTGTTATCATGTGTTTTTTAGCTGCACTGACACCTTTTCTAATTGCTGCTGAAACGTCAGCTGCTTTCCCATGCCCAACACCAACTTTTCCTTTTCCATCACCAACAACCATAAGAGCTGCAAAACCTATTTTATTGCCTCCTTTGGTTTTCTTTGAAACTCTGTTGATTTGCACAACTTGTTCTATAAATTCACCTTTTTGATCCATATTAGAATTCCAAGCCTCCTTCCCGTGCTCCATCTGCGAGAGACTTTATTCTCCCGTGATATTTGTACTGCCCTTTATCAAAAGAAACAGCTTTGATTTTCTTTTCTTTTGCTACTTGTGCAAGCAGTAATCCAACTGCTTTTGCTTTTTCAGATTTTGTTCCTTTTGCTTTTTCCAATTGCTGCTCGCTTACTCCTACTAAAGTTTTACCAATTGTATCATCTATGATTTGTGCATAGATAAATTTATTTGATCTATAGACAGAGAGTCTTGGACGAAGACTAACGCCGCGCATTTTTTCTCTGATTCTTCTTGCTCTTCTTTGTGCTCTCATTATTTTATTCATTATTTTGCTCCTCCTACTGCTTTTGCAGCTTTTCCTGCTTTTCTTCTAATGTATTCGCCAACATATTTAATTCCTTTTCCTTTGTATGGCTCTGGAGGTCTCACTGCTCTAATCTTTGCAGCGAGGTCTCCAACCAATGCCTTATCACTTCCTGAAACAACAATCACATTACCTTCCATTGCAAACATAACGCCTGCTGGAGCTTTTATTTTAACTGGGTGAGAGTATCCAACGTTTAATGTAAGATCTTGTCCAGCTGCTTGTGCTCTATATCCAACTCCGGTCATCTCAAGTCTTTTTTCAAAACCTACTGAAAGACCTTTAATAATGTTGTTAAGCAGTGCTCGTGTCAAACCAAACAATGCTTTTGTTTGTTCCTGTGTTTTTTCTACCTGACTGACAACGACTTTATTTTCTTCTACTTTTACTATAATTCCGGCTGGAACTACATGAGTAACATTTCCTTTTGTTCCTGCAACAGCAACTTGATTACCGCTAACAGTAACTGTTACTCCTGCTGGAATTTCAATTGGCATTTTTCCTATTTTTGACATATTACCAAATTCTGAAAAGAAGTTCTCCACCAACTCCTTTTTTGACAGCCTCCTTGCCTGTCATTACTCCTTGACTTGTAGAAACGATTGTTACTCCAAGCCCTTTTCCTTGTAACTCTTGTGGTTTTATTGCTCTTGCATATACTCGCAGTGATGGCTTTGAAAGAATAATAACATCTGTAAATGCTGTTAATCTCTTATCATATGCAAGTGTTGCTACAATAGTTGTTTTATTTCCATCTTTTTTCTCTTTTGCACCTACCAAGTATTTTTCTTTAATTAATACTTTAGCAATTGCCATACACAATTTTGAATAAGGAAGTTCTACTTCTCTTCTTCGAGCTCGTGCTGCATTTTTAATTCTAATAATAAAATCTGATACTAAATGATTCATAAATTTACCAACTTGCCTTTAATACTCCTGGCAATTCTCCTTTCTGTGCTAATTCTCTGAAACAAAGTCTGCATAATCCAAATCGTCCCATATATGCACGAGATCGGCCGCAAATGTTGCATCTGTTCTTTTCTCGTGTAGAGAATTTCTGTTTTTTCTTAAATTTTACAATGTCTGATGTTTTTGCCATATTATTTTTGGAAAGGCATTCCCATTGCTTTGAGAAGCGCTACTCCTTCCTCTTTACTATTTGCTGACGTTACAATACAAATTTCAATTCCCTGAACTCTATCAATTTTTCCTGTATCAACTTCTGGGAAAACAGAATATTCTGGAAGCCCTAAAGTATAATTCCCCTGCTTATCAAATGCACTACTGCTTACTCCACGGAAATCTTTAATACGTGGCAAGACTGCATTAACAAGTCTACTATAAAAGTCATACATTCGGTTACCTCTCAGTGTAACCATAAGTCCTATTTTATCACCTTCTCTAAGCTTAAAGCTTGCGATAGATTTTTTTGCTGCATTTACTTTTGGTTTTTGGCCTGCAATTTCAGCCAAAACTTGTTGTGCAATTTCCATATTTTTCTTATCTGCAACTGCATTTTTAACTCCAATATTGATAACAATTTTTTTAATTGCAGGTATTGCCATTGGGTTTTTAATTCCCAATTCTTCACCCAATTGTTTTTTTAATTCTTCGTATTGTTTTTTCATAATTATATTGTTGCCTTACACTTTCGGCAAATTCTTACCTTTTTATCTTTTTCTATCTTGTATCCAACTCGTGTCAATTTTTTACATTTTGGACAAATGAGCTGTACGTTAGCAACTGGCAAAGGTTTTGTAATCAGCACAATCTGTGATGTCTCACCCTGCATTCGAGCCTTCATATGTCTTTTATATTGGTTGATCTCAGGAAGTAATACTTTTTCTTCTTTCACAAAGACTTTTTCAATCTTTGCAGATTTACCTTTATCTTTTCCTGTTACAACTTTTACTTCGTCACCTTTATGTAATTTCATAGTTCTCCTTTATACCACTTCTACTGCCATTGATGCAATTTTCATAAATCCTTTATCTCTTACTTCTCGAGCAATTGGTCCAAAAATACGTGTTCCTTTTGGATTTTTATCTTTCATATTGTCAATAACAACTGCTGCATTTTCAGAGAATCTCACAAAAGATCTGTCTTTTCGAGCAGTCTCTTTTCGTGCTCTTACCAATACCGCTTTCACAATTTCTCCTTCTTTAACCTGACCGTTTGGTGCTGCCTGCTTCACAACACAGTTGAGAATATCACCAATATAGCCAAATTTTCTTTTTGATCCACCAAAAATATGAATCACTTGTAATACTTTTGCTCCTGAATTATCTGCAACTCGAAGCATTGATCTGTGCTGTATCATACTATTTTTCTACCTCCATAAGCTTGAAATGTTTATTTTTTGATATTGGTTTTGTTTCAACAATTTTGACATTATCTCCAACTTTTACCTCAAGCCCTGCTGAATCAACGTGAAAGTTTTTACTTTTTCTCACTCTTTTTTTGTACACAGGATGTGGGGTTTTTCTCACAATTTCTACCACAACTGTGTTATTCATTTTTGTTGATACGACTTTTCCTACTAATACTTTAGCCATTTTTTACTCCCTCCTTTGCTTTAATTGCTGTTAAAATTTTTGCAATTTCTTTTCTCATATTTGTAATACTACTTGTATTTGATAATCTTCTTTTTGATAAATCAAGTCTTGCTTTAAAAAGCTCTTCTCTGATTTTTTGTAAATCAATCTTTAATGCATCCATTGCTTTTTCTTTATAGTCATTTTTTGTTTTTGCCATATTAGAATGCCCTCTTTTCTACAAATTTTGTTTTTACTGACAACTTATGCGCTGCAAGCCGTAATGCTTCCTGTGCAACATCTTTTCCAACTCCGCCCATTTCAAACATCATTCTTCCTGGTTTTATAACAACTACATACCCCTGAACATCTCCTTTTCCAGATCCCATTCTTACTTCTGGTGGTTTTTTTGTAACTGGCTTATCTGGAAAAATTCTAATCCAGATTCTTCCACCTCTTTGGGTATAGTGAGAGATTGCTCGTCGCGCTGCTTCTATTTCTCTACTACTTACCCAACCTCTTCCTTGTGCTTGTATGCCAAATTCTCCATAAGCAAGCTTTGTCCCAGAATGAGCATTACCGCCCATATTCCCTCGCATTTGTTTTCTATATTTTACTCTTCTTGGTACTAACATATTACTTTAGCGAGCGACTCGCTTTCCCTCCTCATCTTTATTTATCCATACTTTTACACCGATATATCCTTTTTTTGTGAGAGATGGAACAGATGCGAAACTCACATGTTCTCGAATTGTCGACAATGGGACTGTTCCCATATGAATTTTCTCTCTTCTCCCAATTTCTGCTCCTGCAATTCTTCCAGAAAGTAATATCTTTACTCCCTTGGCTCCTGCTCCCATGACTCTTTCTGCATTTTGATTAAGAACTCTTTTAAAAGGCAATCTTCTTGCTAATGCGTCGGAAATATTCTTTGCGACTAAGTATGCATCAAGATTTGGCTCTTTTACTGCTTCAACTCTAATATCAACTTTTGGCGCATTTTTCCCAACTTTCTTTGGATCTACTTTTTTGAAGATATCCATAATAAATTTCTTCAAATCCTCAAGTCCACTTCCTGCTCGTCCAATAACCATACCAGGTTTACTTACATAAGTTATAATTCTAACACTGTTAATTGATCTTTCAATTTCAACTCGTGCAATTCCTGCAAATTTTAATTTATCCATTAAAGCTCTTCTCAATCTATAATCTTCAAGCAAAGTGTCCTTATATTTTTTATTGTCAAACCATCTACTTTCCCAGTTATAGATTGTCCCAAGTCGTAATACTTGTGGATTAATTTTTTGCCCCATTAGTTTTTCTTTTCCTCCTTCTCTTTCAAAACGATTGAGATATGACTTGTTCGTTTTTTATATCCATGAATTCGTCCTCTTGTTGAAGCATGAAATCTCTTCAAAAATGGACCTTCATTTACTTCCAACTTTGCAATTACCAACGCATCTTTATTCATTTTTCCATTGTTTACAGCATTTGCAATTGCACTTTTTAATGTTTTTATCAAAACATATGATCCGTGTTTTCGAGTAAGCATCAACGTATCAAGTGCGTCTTGAACACTCATACCTCTGATTGCATCTGCAACCAATCGTACTTTTCGTGTACTTACTTTTACTGATGATGCGTTTGCTTTTTGCATATGTTTATGTCTTACTTACTTCTCTTGCAACGATTCTTCCATGACCTCTAAATGTTCTTGTAGGAGAAAATTCTCCCAATCTATGACCTACCATGCCTTCTGTAACGAAAACTGGAACATGAACTCGTCCATTGTATACACCAATATTGTGTCCAACCATCTCTGGTGAGATTTGAGATGCACGTGCCCATGTCTTAATAACCCCTTTATCTCCGCCTTCTTTTTGTTTTAAGATTTTCTTAATTAAATTTTGGTCAATATATGGACCTTTTTTCAAACTTCTACTCATATTTAATGACTACCTTTCTTTCTTCTTTGTAAAATATATTTATTTGAATATTTCTTTGGTCTTCTTGTTTTTCCAACTGCATGTCTTCCAGCATAGGTTTTTGGCGTACTCATACCAATACCAGACTTTGCTTCTCCTCCTCCATGAGGGTGAGATCGTGGATTCTGAGCAACTCCTCTCACTGTTGGGCGAATACCCATAAGTCGTGCTCGTCCTGCTTTTCCAATTACTTCGTTTTTCCAATCAAGATTTCCCAACTGACCAACTGTTGCCATGCCTTTTTCAGAAACCCGTCGTACTTCTCCTGATGGCATTCTCAGATGGATATATCCGCCTTCTTTTGCTGCAATTGTTGCTGAAGTACCAGCACTTCTTGCTAACTGTCCACCTTTTCCTGGATTAAGCTCAACGTTGTGAACTACTGTTCCGAGTGGCATTTCAGACATAGGCAATGCGTTTCCAATTTTAATGTCTACTGATTGCCCTGATGCAACACTATCTCCAACGGTTATTCCTTGAGGAGCCAAGATATATCGTTTTTCTCCGTCACCATACTGAATGAGTGCGATATCACATGTTCTGTTTGGATCATACTCAACAGCAATTACTTTTCCAGTCATCATTTTATCACGTTTGAAGTCAATCGTGCGGAGGAATTTTTTTTGTTCCCCTCCTTGATGCCTAACAGTGAGTTTTCCCGTTGAATTTCTTCCTGAAACTTTCTTTTTAATTATTTTTAATTTCTTCATATTTTTATGCTCCTAATTCAAATGCTTCAATTTTTTGACCTTCTTTTAATACCACTATTGCTTTTTTAATAGGATTTGAGATAAGTTCAATTCGTTTTGGTCCTGTTCTTTTTGATTTTCCTTTAATAATAATTGTTGAGACTGAAACAACGTTTACTCCAAAAAATTTCTCAACAGCTTTCTTTACAGAATCTTTTGTTGATTGCATTTTCACAAGAAAAGTAAACTTTCCTTTTTGTGCGTCTGCCATAGATTTTTCTGTGATAACTGGCTGAATTAATGTATTATGCATTTTTTTGCTCCTTTTCTGCTTTTTCTTCAACTTTTTCAAGTGCTGCTAAAGACTCTTTCATAAAAACAATTTTCTTTGCTCGCAACACTTCATAGGTATTTAATTGTTTTGCTGTTGTTGAATGGAACCCTTCAAGATTTCGTACAGCTCTATATGTTTCCAAGGAATACTGTGGCATAACAAAAAGCAAACCGGATTTTTTTGAGTATCCGGCGTGTGTGAGTGCTTTTGCGAAAACTTGTGTTTTTGGTTCAAGCTTTGTAAATCCATCCATAACAATAATTGTTCCTTCTTGTGCTTTTGCTGAAAGAGCAGAAATCAATGCTGCTTTTCTCATTTTCTTAGGGAAGGACAAAGAATAATCTCTTGGTTTTGGTCCATGAGCAATTCCTCCCTTAACAAAAATTGGAGCTCGTACGCCTCCATGTCTTGCTCTTCCTGTTCCTTTTTGTCTGTAAATTTTTCGTGTTGCTCCATCAACTTCTCCTCGTGTTTTGGTAGAAGAAGTACCTTGTCTTTGGTTTGCAAGATATACTCTAACAGCCTGAGCCATCAAAATTGCGTTCACTTTTCCACCGAAGAATTCTTCTGGAAGAGATATTGTTTCTACAACTTTCCCTGCTGTATTTACTACTTCCACAGACAAGGTTGCTTTTTTAGGTGCTTTTACTTCACTTTTCATACCGTCTTTTTCTGCTGCCTTTTTAGCAACAACTTTTTTCTCTGTAACTTTTTTTGTTGTTTCTTTTTTAGCTACTGGCATATTATTCTTTTACCTCCTCTGTAGGTTGTTCAACTGCTTCTGCGGGTGTTTCTTCTTTCACTTCTTCTCCTGGAGCAACTTCCTCAGCTGGAGCTGCCTCTTGAGGAATTTCTTCTCCTGCACTTTCAACTGCTGGGGATTCTTCTGGAGATGGCGCTTGAACCTCTTCCGTTGCCTCTGGTGCTTCAACTGCTTGTTCTTCAACCACTTCTACCACTGTCTCTTCTTTTGCTTCTTTTAACAAAGGCACAAATCTTTTATCTTCGCCTACTTTAGTAATCATTAAAATTCCTTCTGGTGTTCCAGGGACTAAACCTTCAATAAAAAGTAAATTACCCTCAATATCAGCAACAGTAAGATTTTTTATTGTTACTCTCTCAAATCCCATTTTTCCAGCCATTCTTTTGTTTTTATAAACACGGCCTGGAGTTGTTGTCTGTCCTAAAGATCCTGGAGCTCTTTCTCTGTCTGATTGACCATGAGTTCTTGGACCACCTTTGAAATGATGTCTTTTAACGCCTCCTGCGAATCCTTTTCCTTTTGAAGTTCCAGTAACATCAATCATGTCTCCAGGGGTAAGAACACTTGATAACTCAACCATTGAGCCAACTTCTGGCATACCAGCATTATCAACAAAACGAACCTCTCTCAAAAATTGAGGGGCCTTGTCTACCTTAGCCCCTTTTATGTGTCCGAGTATTGGTTTGTTTGGGTGTTTTTTTGTACCGTAGCCAATTTGAACTGCCCAGTAACCGTCCTTATCGAGAGTTCGCATTGCAGTGACTGGATTTTGTGACACTTCAACCACAGTAACAGGAATCCGAGTTCCATCAGTTCTAAATTTCTGTGTTTGATATTTTTTTTGTCCTAATACTGCGTGCATAGTTTTCCTTTTTTAACGACAAAAAAGTGGCCCTCGAGCCACTCATTTCCTTTGGGGAAACTGTTTTTACCCGAAGCTGCCTTTTAACTGTCAATCTTCCAAGCTTAGTTGGATCATCTTTGTACCTGCTAATTGTATCAAATGAGAAAGCTAATGACAAGAGGTATAGCTATGAGAGGACAAGTCGTCAAATTAAACAAAATTCTTCATTTATTACCGTTTTTAGTAAAAGAGGTACTTTTGGGGAAATCTGTTTTTAAAGAGGAAAGAAACAGTAATCAAGATTACATCTTAATCTCGATGTCTACGCCGGCTGGGAGTTCTAAATGGCCAAGGCTATCCATGGTTTTTTCTGTTGGAGAAATAATATCAATAAGACGTTTGTGGATTCTCATTTCGTAGTGGTCTCGGGCGTTTTTATCAACGAAAGGGGATTTATTAATAGCAAATACAGATCTATCTGTAGGAAGTGGTACTGGACCAATAACTTTAGCACCCGTTCGAATTGCGGTATCTAAAATTTGCTGACAGCAAGCGTCAATAACGCGTGCGTCATAAGCTTTCAGTCTGACTCTAATTCTTCCTTTTGGCATATCTGTATTATTAAAGAACTACTCTTTAAGTAAGAATGATTATACAATAAACTCCCTGAGTTGTCTAGCTACCCAAAGCACCAAACCATTCAACCAAAATTTCAACAAACTTTTCTTTCCAGACAGGGTTTGTAAGACTATGATCTGC
>DASTLH010000074.1:0-6334 GCA_035715145.1 Patescibacteria group bacterium | reverse complement strand
TTATTGCTTGTTCTTGCGTATTTGTTTCTATTTCTCTTTTTTGGTGTGATTCTCTGCTCATAAACAATAAAAAAACCTCCCATGCGGGAGGTGTCTTGGAATTCCTCCACGCAAAGTTACTGCATGACGACGACAGCAACTGGGAGGAAGACGAATGTTTGTTGTAATTTCATAAGTTTTTTCATTTTAACAATCATATTTTTTTGTGTCAATTACTCTGTTCCTTCTGATCCTTTGTATAGTCCTGACACTGACAAAAGTGGCAAATCGGCAATCTTTGCTGCGTATGCTTCCATGGCACGGGAGTCGCCACTAAAGACAAGGGTATGTGCTCCATACAGACTTCGTGCTACTTCATCAAATGCTACGTAAGAGGCTGCATCTTCTACAAATTTGTTAAGGAAATCATCTTCTGTTGGACTTATATTGCCAGCAAGTGTCAGCCAGAAATCTGTCATCGCTCTTCGTTTTTCTCGTGTCTTTGTTGTTAGTTTTGCAAAGTCAGGACTTGCTATTGCTGCTCGTACTCTCTGTGCTGTTTTTGGAAGAAGTGCTTGCCATTTTTCTCTCCCACCAGCTATTTCCATCATGCCGGTAATTCTGACTGTTGGAAGCTTTGATCCTCCCAAAACAGTGACACTATTCATCCCCCCTTTTAAATTGACATGTGTTTCAACGGCAGGTTGCTCGCCATACGTTTTTGCAATCATGGTTTGAAGCTCTCGTGCAATTCTATCTGCTGACTGATTAACTTTTGCTCGATATGCTTCTTCACTCATGCCTCGCGTTGCGCTCATGTAGTACTCATAATCTCCCATACCCATAACAATATTGGGAGTAACTCCCCGTTTTGCCAGCTCTGGAAGAAGGACACGCAGGCCATCAAGCGTATTTTGTGCTGTCCAGGCGATCTCTCCGGTAAGAGGCTTGTCAGTTGCGTATTCTATCGATGCCCCCCCAGCATGAAAAAATGCATCAGGAACACAGGTAGGAATAAAAATTGTTGGATGGTCTGATGAAAGGACTTCATTAATTCTTGTTGCTTCTTCATTTGTTGGGGTATAGAAAAATTCCATACTTCTGGCAGGAAGTGTTACCATTTCTCCGTGACGGGTTGGAACTTGTCTCTCAAATGGATTTCTTCCATATTGTGCAAGCCACGCTGGAGTCAGAATGGTTGTTTCTCTTTTTGCCATTTCTCCCACAACTTGTTTTGTAAAACTGGTAGGAAATTTATCCCCTGCAGTTCTTCTGAGTCTGCCATAGTTGTC
Organism: Patescibacteria group bacterium; assembly: GCA_035715145.1. GTDB lineage: Bacteria > Patescibacteriota > Microgenomatia > Levybacterales > UBA12049 > DASTLH01. The sequence goes on along the minus strand of DASTLH010000074.1, from coordinate 5,063 downwards.
GGTATCTGCTGCATTATTTAAAACGTATGCTGCATCAGCCTCTTGTGCCCAATGAGGCGCATCAGTTGCTGCAAAAAATCCTTTCATACGTCTTGCATCAGGAGATGAAGCAAGTGCTACCGTAAATCCACTTCGTCTATCACCTTTTACCTCTTCTAGTGTTTCTCCTTCGTCTAAAATGACTGCTTCAAGATGAACTGGACCACTGTCTCGTGTTGCTAAATATGATCCATTCCCGTATTTATCAACAGCAAGATCGGCAAATCCCTGAAATTCTCTGGTAGGTGCCATGGTAGAGGGAATATGTCCGTTATTTGCTGGGTCATATCCTCTAATAACCATTTCAGCAAAAACGTCTCCCCGTTTTGCGACAAGGGTCATACGTTTTCCTTCTGGTGCATCGTGTAATACAAGTTGTTCTGCCATAAACAATAAAAAAACCGCCTTTCGGCGGGTGTGTCTTTTACAACATCATCTCCCGCCTAACAGGGCGTTACAATAATAGAAATAATGTTGACAAGATTTGCTCTCATGTCGACATTATAAAAAATCATGTCTTTATTGTCAATTACTTTTTTGTGAAGAAAGATTTCACTCTTTTAAAAATGCGTATTTTTTTATACAATCAGCCTATGATAGAAAAATTATCTGCTATTTTACAGGACATGCATATCGATGCCTACGTTGGGTATGATTTTCGTGGATCAAATTATAACCTCAAAAATACTATTGGGTTTCATTCTCATACTACCAGACGCTGGGTTGGAATTATTACAGCCAGTGGAACGCTTCATCTTATTATTCCAAAACTTGAAGAAAGCATTTTCGCACAAATTGAAGCAGAAAAACATATTTATATTACCCATCAGGAGTTTAGTGATGCTCTTTCTTCTTTAGTAAAAGACATGAAAGTTATTGCTACTGATTTTTCCGGGACAAATGATATTCCAGTTATGGACGTTATTCCTGCAGGGTTTAAAGAGTTGCTTGAGAAATCTGCTCCCCAGGCAAAAATTGTTACCTCAGCAAATATAGCTCAAAAAATTGCTGCAACATGGGGCGAAAAAGGATATGCGTCACATAAAAAAGCAGCTGACTCAATGGCAAAAATTGTGCATGCTGGGTGGGATTTTGTCAGAGAGGCAAGGAGAAATAAAAAAGAAATAACTGACTTAGATGTGGAAAATTTTATATTAGAGCAGTATAAAACACATCATCTGGTAGTAGAACCAAACGTGTGTATTGTCAGTACCAATCAGCATGCGTCAAATCCCCACTATTGGCCAACAGAAGAAAATCATTTTCCCATAAAGCCAAATAGTCTTTTGTTGTTTGACGTGTGGGCAAGAAGTGAGGAAGTTGGAAGTATTTATACAGATGTTACCTACATGGCATGGATTGGTCCAGATGAAGTTCCTGCAAAGGTAAAGGAAGTTTGGGAAACTGTGAGAGATGCTCGAAATGCAGGAGTGCATTTTGTGAAAGAAAATTTCAAAAAAGGAATTCAAGGGTGTCAGGTTGATGACGTTGTGAGAGATGTCATTGAGAAAAAAGGATATGGAAAATATTTTGTGCATAGAACAGGACATTCCATTGATACCAACGATCATGGTGCCGGGACAAATATTGATAATTTTGAAACAAAAGACACAAGAGATATTGTGACTGATACTGGATTTAGTATAGAACCGGGAATTTACCTTCCTGAGTTTGGTGTGAGAAGTGAATTGGATATGTACATTCACCCAGACGGGACAGCAGAAGTGACTACCTGGAAGCAGGAAGAACTGGAGATTATATGAGCCACATTACAAAATACGTTTTAGAAGAGGATTCAACAGTTGAGGTTCATAAAATTTTTGGAGACGAGTATTATATTGCGTTTGTCACCATTCATGGTCGCTATCCTGAGGCAGGAAAAATTGCTCATGACATCAATCGAGAAGAATATCTCTGCGTAGAAGATGGAGAAATTACTGTAGTTCACAATAAAGAGAAAAAAACTCTTAAAAAAGGAGAAAATCTTCTCATTGCCGATGGGGACTATTACAGTATTGAAGGCGATGGACGAGTAGTTGTTTTTGTCAAAGACGGAAAAGATGGAAAATCAGATATTGTTGAGGAGTAAACTTATTTATCTGCTCCTTCGTATTTTCCTTTAACTCCCAATCTTGCAATTCTTCTATCTCCAAAAATATCCCACATCACCGCTGAATCTGCCACAATTTGTGCTCCCCCCAGTTTTGCATGAAGTTCTGACATCACTGCATCTTCTGCTCCCTGTCGTGCTACTTTTACATGTAAAAATTCCAAGGCTTCCTGGCGTTTATCTTCTCGTCTGTTATTTCCTTTTCCCAGCCATGTGACAATTGTTGCTTTTATTGCTTCACTTTTTTGGGAAGCATCTGCTCTGTCGTGAATAACTGCGTTGACACTTTGTTGCAATTCTCCAAGATCTGGCTGGTCAGAAAAGACGTCGAATCCAGAAATCCCTTTTCTAAATTCTGACGCAGTTACCTGGTCAAACATATCTCCTAAGTGTCTGACTAATGGTGGTTCTGTCCCGTCTCTCCATCTGAGCATAAGGCCCAGTCGAAGGCGCAAAATAGTATCCAGTGATCTTTGGAAATCTTTATCTGTGCGGGCTTTATAGGCAAGGTGTTCTCGTTTGTCTTCAACTAAGTGATGAAAAGAAGATTCACCATTATATCCTGAAATAGCTCTATAGGTTTCTGAAACAGCCCCAAAAGAGATCTTTGCCGCCTCACCTAGTTGCATCTGCCATTCTCCTATTGGAGTATCTGCAGAATTGGTGCGTGAGATACGTGTTGGCATCTGGTGGTGGTGTGCAAAGTCCTCAAATGTTCCAACCATTCCTTCAACTGATTTTCCTAAGTGTTGTTTAAATCCAGCAACCGTCAGACCTACCATTTCTGCATTTGACTCTGTTGCTTCAAAATCTGCAACTGCAACTCGGATATGAAGTGGTTTTTGGGCTTGTCCTTTCTGGTGCATTGTTTGTACTCTGTCTACCATTCTCATTAAAAGAGGAAATCCTCTTTCTGCTGTTAACCCAAGTCCTGTCCCAAGAGAGGAAAAGGTGTAGACATAGGTTCCATCAGGTGTTTTTTCGGTTGCATAATTTGGGCAACAATTCAGGTGAATTTCTTTTCCGTCTCTGGTTGCTCTATTAAATGCCACCATACTTTCAAATTGAGGAATAAGCAGGCCATCAATATTTTGCTGAGCAAACCAGGAATAGGAAAATGGAACAGCCTCTGTTGGACAACCAAGGGCTTGTGCTAATTTCTCATCAGCCTTTTCTCTCAGAGCACTTTGCACTTCACTTTCTTCTTTTGTTTGGGAAATATCCTCTGCCACAGGCATTCGTGCATAGGCATTTGCAATTGCTTCCTGAACTAATGCCGGGTGGGTTGTGTAAAAGCCTTTAAGGTCTCGATTGACGTCTCGCAGAACTGTTTCTGTTGTTGCTTTGCGCTTGATAAGCGCTCTCTCAACCTGTTTTGAGGCAACGGGTGGTCTATATGATGCATAGGTTTGTGCTAATTCAGAGATAGGTCCCCAGAGAGATTCAATGCCTGATGGATTAATTCCCAGATATGCTAATTCACCAAATTGAGAACTTCCCTGGGTTTGTCTGTGATAATTAACCGCAGTGAAGAAATTATCCAAGGCTCCTGTCAGGTGGGTTGTGTCAGATGAGATTTCAACGCCTGTTGCCTGCTGAATAAATCCATAGATTCTTTCTCTTTGTTGATGCAGTTTGCTAATCTGCTGTGGCGTATCCATGACATCAACAATCTTTCCCTGCCAGTGGCCATTAAGAATTGCCAACGTACGAATATCCTGCTCTTGGTGAGCTGGCGTGTAGGTATCATGTTTTCCGTGATGGTGTAATTCTGCTGCCATATTTCCACAAAAAAACCTCCCGTTTCTGGGAGGTTACCAACGCAAACCTCCCCTCTTAGATAAGAAGGAGGTTAAGAACTGCTGCGAATGTTGTCTTCATACTCATATTGTAACAAAAGCTTTGTTTTCTGACAAGAGGATTATCCTGTCTGGTTGGAAACAGACCTTTCTCCTGACAAAAGTTGATTCATTGATTTCTTCATCTTGCCCATTGCAGCGCCTTTTTTGCTCTTGCTATTCATTGTCTGAAGCCATGCTCCACTGTCCTCAACGCGTCGTCGTGCGTCCTGAACAACTAAAAGCATCCATTCAAAGAAGGATTCGTAGTATTTGCCTTTCATGGTTCGCTGTGATGGGCCAATTGCCTGTAAAACAACTGATTTCTCAATTGCCTGAACGCTTGCAGCAAGGCGTCTGAGTTCAACAATAAGTGTTTCAATTCTCTGTTGGTTTTCAGCACTTTCTCTGTTGTTTTTGCCCAAAATGTCTCGGACATACTCTTGTCCTATGTCAGTGAGTGCAATTGGTCTTGGTGCTTCTTGTGCGGCAGCCTGAGCTTGAGCTTCCTGCATGCGGGCAATATCCACGGGAATTCCTGGCTGCATTTCAATTGGGCCAGATGGTTTTGAGACACCTAAGAGTTGTTCCCAGGCAGAAGTGATGCTTTTTTTGCCTTCCTCCCATGCTACATCTTTTATTTGAGTAGCATTGGTTTTAAAAATATCAACGCTATTAACCGTTGATTCCTGAAGGACTTCAGGGCTGTCAGCAGCCTTAATTTTCTTCTTTTTTTGGTTTTGTTTATTGCCGGTAAATGCGGGTATCATAGCAGGCACACCCTATCACAGATTTTTTAAATAATCAAGGGTTTTCTGCTGGCGAAGGATAGATGCCAGAAGGTAAATGTTGCGTTCTAGATTTGCTCGCTCTTCAGGACTTTGTGCTTTATCAAGTGCTTCCTGAAGTTCTTTTGGCTCTACATTAATTTTTTCTTCATCTGCAATTTTTGAGAGAGCAAATTCAAAAGAAATATCGTTGATTGCTCGTGCTTCAAATTCCTTTTTAACATCTTCTATGGTTTTGTGAGTAGATGAAAGATATTGGTCAAGAGAAAGTCCCAGTGTTTTAATTTC
>DASTLH010000073.1:0-8170 GCA_035715145.1 Patescibacteria group bacterium | reverse complement strand
GAAGACTTCCTGCTTCGGTAACCAGTGCAATATGTCTGTCTGAAATTCTGATATCACTTGCTGCATTTTCACTTAATGGGAGTCTGAGGGCTGCTCTCATGGAATCGTTTAACCTTTGCCCAATGCCTAGGACAAATTCTGTTTTTGGATCGGTAGCTTCAGCTTCTGGAATAGCTATTGGTGCTGGCTCTGGCAACCTATGGTGGACGTCTACTACTGCCTCTTGAGGAGCATCTGCCGGGCTGTTTTGTAAGGCTGCGAGCCTCTCTGCTTCGGTAACATGAACAATAATGGGTGAAGTAGCTTCGACTAATCGAACAGCTGGTTGAAGATCAGTTGGAGTCATTTCAGCCAAAAGTTGCTCTGTAGAAACGCGTTCTCCTGTTGTTGAATCTACTGCAAATGCAGGAAGACTTGCCCTAAATGCTGCTAGTTGTTCTGCTGATGCTCCCATAGAATAGAGGAATAATACATGACCTATAAATAAATGTCAATATGAGAGAGAACTATGGTAAATGTGGTGTTTTTTGTATGAACAATCAAGGAAAAATTTTGTCCTGTAATTATTTTAGTTGGCTTGGATGGCAAATCTATTTGTTCTAAATCTTCCAATAGCATCTGCTACCTGTTGTCTGTGCCCTGCAACAAGAGGAATAAATTGAGCGACATCAGTAAGGGATCTCATTTGTGCAAGGCCTGGTTGAACAATCCCAACAAAATCTCTTGCTAAATCTCTCATTGCAGGAATTTCTTTGGTAAGTCTTGCTCTTTCCTGGGGTGTAAGTGATGGGTCTTCGGTAATCATAGTTGGTGCATGTTGTTCAAACATGGCTGCTGCCTGTTGTACTTTTGCCTGTAAAACACTGCCGGCGATATCAGCTGCTGTATGAGCGTGTTCTCGTCTAATAATCCCACCCTGTCGAGCTTGTCCGTATGGGACAACAGCGGTTGATTCTCCTGTTTGTTGAGGGATAAGTGCATCTATTAATAATTTTGCTGCTGGAATAACCATTTCATCTACTGCTCGGGTATGAACTTGTCTGAGAATTTCAGCAGACATAAGAGAACGAAGTAAATTAAATTCCGCGTTTGTTATGCCTTCTTGTCCTCCCATTGCATGTGATAAGGCAGAAAGTGCTGCTCTATTTGTTGGGTCGACAGTGAATTTTCTCTGTGGGTCTAGTAATGCGTCATAGCTTTGCAATATCCAGCCTGCAGGGGTAGTTGCACTTTTTGCAACAGCTCTATCAAATCCAGCTTCTGCTTGAGCCATGCGTTGCTGCGCGGTTTCAACAGCTCGTCTCCCTTTTCCTAAAAGGTCTTCTCCAACCTGTCTGCCAGCATCAACAAGCTGTGCTCCTGCTTCTCTGGCTCTTTGGAGCGCGTCGTTTGCTCTTTCTCGAAAATCTGCCATATTGCGGGTAGTGTAAGTCTAATGCTTAAAGATGTCAATATGCATTGGGTGCGAATAAAAGAGGGTTACTCGTGAGTTGGTTCCCAAAAGTTTTTGAGGCTATCCCAGGGAAGTCTTCTTTCGTCTGGGTCATCTAGGGAAAATTGCTCTGAAACAAAATAGATAATGGTAGCTGGTTTTTTGGAGACGTTCATATAGCCATGAGCAACTCCACGAGGAATAAACAGTGTGTGAGCTTTCCCTCCTCCTAAAACCAGTTTCATTGTGTGTCCTTTCGTTGGGGATTTTTCTCGCACATCCCAAAGGCCAACTACCAAGTGGCTCTCTGGAGCAACAGATTGAATCTCATCTTGTTTGAAATGAAGATGCCATGCTTTAATAGCGTGTGGAAGCATTTTTGAGCGATTGATTTGTCGTACCTGAAATCCTGGAAATCCTTCTGCTTCTCCATTCTCAGTAAGTCGTAAGAGCTCTGAAAAGTCTCCGTCCTCCCCTATCATGTTGCGAAGCTCTTTTACCACTACTCCTTCAATGGGAGTTTTTTTAGAATAATCCTGAATTTTTATTTTCCCTCTAAACTTTTTATCTATATCGTTTGCTGAAAGGAAATCCATATAAAAAGTATATTGAGTCTCTTTTAAAAAAGCAAGTGACGAAGGTAAAAGAATTTGATATACTTAAGATGTGATAAATCAGAAGTCACTTACTGCTGTAGAACACTCAACTTTCGGAAAACATTTTAGAAAGCCTCTTTACGACTCATATTGCTTTTCCAACATTCCTCAAACCGTCTTGTCTCTTCTTGTTCCTACAGAAAAAACAGTACTTCCCAAAGACAGCTTAGAAGGACTGGAGGAAAACTATGATAAAGTTGTTCTTTTTCTTATCGACGGGTTTGGCTGGGAATTTTTCAACAGATATAAAGAAAAATATCCTTTTCTAAAGCGGATTATAGATAGTGGTGTTGCTTCAAAATTAACCACTCAATTCCCTTCTACAACATCTGCTCAAGTGACAACTATTCATAGCGGTCAAACAGTTGGCCAGCATGGGCTCTATGAATGGTTTTACTATGAGCCAAAAGTAGATAGAATTATTGCTCCCCTTCTCTTTTCATTTGCCGGGGACAAAGAACGGGAAACACTTTTAAAAGCTGGTATGAGTGCTGCAGATATTGTTCCAACACCAAGTATTTACCAACAATTAGCCGACAAAGGAATTCCCAGTTTCTCCTACCAAAGTAGTGAGTATGCGCTTTCTCCTTATTCAAAGGCTGCGCTTGTTGGTGCAACTATGTTTTCTTATCAAAGTTTACCGGAAGCATTGGTGACGTTAAAGCGCGACATAGAAAATCAACAAAAAGGATATTTCTTCTTTTATTTTTCAAAAATTGACACCATGTCTCATTCCTATGGTCCGAATTCTGAAGAATTTGAAGCAGAGGTGGATAGTTTTTTTACTACTCTTGAAAGTGTTTTTTATCAGAAAATTAAAGGAAAAGCAGGAAAAACACTTTTTCTTATGACAGCAGATCATGGGCATAGTGCGGTTGTTCCTGAAAATACGTATTTTATTAATAAAGAAATTCCAGAAATTTTGCCAATGCTTGAGAAAAATAAAAAAGGAGATTATCTTGTTCCGGCAGGATCGTGTCGAGACTTTTTTCTTCATATAAAAAAAGAAAACCTGCTTGATGCAAAAAAACTTTTAGAAGAAAAGTTGTCAGGAAAAGCAGAAATTCATCTTGTTTCAGAGCTTCTAGAAAAAGGATTCTTTGGTCCAGACCTTTCAGAAAAATTCTTAGGAAGAGTTGGAAATTTGGTTATTCTTGGGTTGTATGGGGAGGCAATCTGGTGGTACGAGGAAGGTCGATTTGAACAGACTTTGAAAGGTCATCACGGAGGACTCACTCCTGAGGAATCTGAAACTCTTCTTTTAGCTATAAATCTTTAAGCAGAAGCTTCGGTTCTTCTATCTCTAATGGTTCGGTTTCTTACTTGAGCAATTTTTGCTACTGTATTGTAATATCTTCGTTCTAGTGCGCTCAGATTTCTCTCATGGTAATCTGTCGGGTCACCATAGTAGAGTGTTCCAAGAAACTTACTAAATGGTGCTTCTTCAAGATCTATTGAAAACTCATCACCAGAGCTTTTAAATGCATTATTGCGATACAAAAATGTACTAACATACGCTTTCCACATTTGTTCTGAAACTTTATGCGCAACGCCTAACGGGTCATACATTTGATGCCCTCTGATAATTGCGTCAGGGAAAAATCCAACAAACATTTCTCCATCATCCATAATAAAATTATGGACTCGGTCATCTGCCTTAGGCAGGGATCGTCTTACTCCAGTCATAGATACCCTGAGTTCATCTTTTGGAACAACTGGCTTTATTCGTTGAATATATCCAGGGTCTGTTTTATGCATTCTCATTGCGTCATCTATCCCAATGACATGAAATTCTACCTCAATACCGTCTTCTGTCATTGCATATAATCGAGTGAGGCCTTGTCCTTCTCTGAGAATAGGTTTTAAATCATCAAAAGGTCCTAGCTCTTCACTAAAGACATATCCTGCGGCATCAGAGTTTTGCAGTCCTTTTATTGCTCCAATTTCCCTTTCTATGTCTTCTTCTGTCTCGCATTTTGGCAAGACTACCAGGTAATCAAGATCTGATTGTGTTCCATTAATCTTCCCTTTTGCAAAGGATCCAAATACCCAAACTGTTGCATTTGATTGTTCGACTGTCAGATGGTGAACCATGCTAACAAGAGCAGAATTGAGTCTTCCCCAGTGGCTCTCAATAGAATCAGAATGAGGGAAATACTCATGTGCATACCTGGTAAAAAGTTGTTTTTGAACTGTTTTTCCAACAGGGGTAGTTGGGTCTATTCCGTCTAGTGGTATTTCATATTGTCTGGCAACTGTCTGGATATCGTCAAAGGTCTTTGCTGTCCAAAGAGCTGTTCGTACTTGGTAAAACCTTGTTACGTCGTCTGAGGTGATTTTACGAGGCGTGAATGGTCTTTCTGCAAGTTGGTCCTGTCCATTGAGCTGATGGGGTTGAAGATTCTCTCCGGATTCCTTTGGCCAGAGATCAAGTTGTCTTATGTGCGGTCCTTGTTGTGATTCAATAGCCATAGCTTCCTCCTTCCATATGTAGTTTTAGGTAAAAAAAAAGCAGCTGACGCTGCTTGAGAAAATAAAAGCAAACATGCTTTTGAAAAAAATTAATTATAATTTTTGGAAAATTAAGGGGCAAAAAACTGAGGAGAGATAAGAAGCCTCTTTTACTGATAGATATTGCTATCTGGCTCATTTTCAGAAGGAGACACCATTGTGCCTTCTGAGTTTTTAGTATAAGGAGCCATTGGTACGTTGTCAATATGTATCCATAACGAATTATATAAAAGTAGCACTTTTCCTCTTCCATTTTGATTAAAAAAAGGCTATAATACTGTTATAGGATATGTTGCTTTCAAAAAACGCAATCATTGAAGAGATCCAAAAGGGCAATATTACGATAGCTCCTCAGCTTGATCCTTCTCAAATTCGTGAGGCATCAGTTGATCTTCGTTTGGGAGATACTTTTAGAGTTTTCAAAAAAGCAAAAAAATTCATTCCTATTGTTGAACAAACAGACTACAAAGAATACACAGAAGAAGTAAAAGCTGATAAATTTATTCTTTACCCTCAAGAAACTATTTTGGGCGTCACCATGGAAAAGATTACTCTTCCTGGAGATATTTGCGCATGGATTGAAGGAAGAAGCAGATTTGCTCGACTTGGCTTATTAATTCACATCTCAGCTGGGCTTATTCAGCCAGGCATAAATAATCATCAGGTTTTGGAAATAACCAATCTTGGTCCAAATGCACTTGAACTTCATGCAGGAGAAAAAGTATGCCAGCTTGTTTTCCAGAGATTGGAAGGCCATTCAGTGTATCAGGGGCGTTTTGCAGATCAGACTACTCCATAAGAATTCTTCTGTTTTTTACAAATCATTAAACTCTTGCGACTACACTTGGGTCTTTTTGTTTTAGAGAGGTAAGAATGTGGGTTCTAAATCGTTGTCTTTCCTCACTGGCTGCTCTATGAGATGCAACTAATTCTTCATTTTGAGGTGTTCCTACTGTTTGTTTTACTTTTTCTATTCCCATTGCTTCCATTCCTCCTCCACCGTACAAAAATGGAGTAAAAATTGCTTGCCATTTTCCCTGTGGTTTGTCCCATTGTATTGGCTTAAGAACCATAGAATAGGCATATCCTCTTGTGAGAAAATTTCCTAAAGTATTGGTGTCCCCTCTTTCAATAATGCTGTTGGAAAGAGCAATAAATCTTCTGAGTCTGTGTTCTGTGGCTGTACTGAGATGGTGTCTGCTTAAAAATGCCTCAAGTTGTCTGTGTTGTTCTTCTGGTGAATTTAATCGCAGTGGTGTACTCTGTTCACGGGAATTGCCAATGTTTGAAATATCTTGGACATTTTCGATAAATATAGAGGCTAATGCGTAGTAAGTCCTTCTCATTGCTGTATTAATTGCAATCATTTTTTGTAGAAATGCTGGGCTTCCTACATCTTGGAGTCCTCGTTCAAGAGTAAAACTAAATCCTACCGGAAGATCAATTTTTTCAGGACTCTTATGTTCTTCTCCTCCAAATTGATTTTTAGAAAATGTTCGATACTCTCGTCTTTGCCACTGTCCAAATGTGCGACGTCTGAGTGGTGAATTCCCAATATCATTAAATGATGTGCGTTCTCTTTCGTCCCCAAATGCCATAGTTGGGAAAAGCTCTGCAAGAATATCTCTATATAAACGCATAGTTGCAGAGTAATTTCCATCAAACTTTCTTTGTTCTATTCTTCCCGTATACCTTTTAATTGCTTGCATTCCCTCTTTATCCTCAGGAGTTGCTCCAATGATATGAGAATGTGGGGTGAGAACTGATTGGACATTAAAAGGAGAATGAAATTTTGAATCTGGAGCAAAGTTGGTGGATGAGAAAATTTCTATTCGCTCTCCGTTGTTAATTCTTGGAGAAAGGTATTCTACTGTTGCTTCAAGGCTATGTTGCAGTGTTTGCATATATGCTTGGCCAATAGGAAATAAATCGTCTCGACATTCCGCAACATGGGGAATATCTCGATTACCAAAAGTCATAATCATCAAATCGTGGGAGCGTAAGTAGGGGTAGAGTTTATCATCAATAATGACAATTTGAGCTTCTTCTCCTGATGTGCTTTGTGTTGGGACGTGAGCAATTGCTGTCGTATCAATAGCAGCAAGAACTGAGGCTTCCCTGTTGTCCCTAAAAAGAGGGTTGCGTGGGTTTCCTTTGGTTTGTCCATTCCCTTGAAGATCCGGCTGTGCCTGGCGGTAATACCCTTCTCCAATTCTTGGCCCTTCAGTATTTTGGCTCATAATAGTTATTTTATTTTGAATAAAACTTTATTGATTTTGTTGTAAGAAAAAATCTGGAAGAAATTTAAGACGACAAAAAACTGTGGAGAGAGAAGGCTTCTTTTATTGATATATTTAGCCTGTTGGGTCATATTTCAAGAGATGCAACAAACAAGTGACCTCTTGAGGCCTTATTATAAGCCTATAGCGGTGAAATGTCAAGCAATACCAACGACAAAGCGGATAGCGTCATGTGTTCTTTGGACTGCTGAGTCACTGGTATGAGGAAGAACAAATGGAGCTTGGTCTGATCTGGTGGGATAATCTTCCCTGCTTGTGAAACCAAATTCTACAGCGCTTAAAAGGTGTCTGTCGTTTCCATCAGGCATATCTCCAAAGGTTGCTAGGTTGCTACTGTCAATTCCCAGAAACTCTGATAATTTATGGACTGCGTACATTTTTCCATCTTCAGGGAGTGTTTTTGTGATATCTAAAATTGGTGCAGTTGTCCACCCTACAGAGAATTCTGGACCAAGATGCTCTCTTAGTGCTGTTGCAACAGAACTATGGTCGTTTTGCCCTTCTTCCAAAAGAAGCGTTACTTTTGTTTGCTCTGCCCACAGTCCTCTATGTCTGCGAGCAAAGTCTAATGTTTCCTCAGGGATAATGCCTTCCCAATTTTGTGCCAAATCTGTTTGTCTTCGTTCGTCTCTTTGATCTGAAATCTGTATCCCTAATTCTTGATATGCAGAAGCGATGTGAGAAAGATCTTCTTGCGTGAGGCGGTTCTCGTATATCAGTCCAAGTTGTCCACGGTGAATAACATACATTGATGCTCCATTTGCTGTTGCAACAAAGATAGGATTAAATTGTTGTCCTTCTTGAGCTGTTGCTTCAAGGAGTGCTTGAAATTGGGCTTTTTGAATTGTTGCGTCACGAGCTGTTGCTATGAGAGGAATTGCTCCTGAATTTTCTGGTGTTTGTCTTGCAATGGCTAAAATAAGTGATGTTGCTTGTTGGTGAGTAATGGCGTCGCCCATGATGGTTCCATCATAATCTGTTGCAACAAGTTTAATACCATTAGCTTGTGCTCTTTCAAGCATGATTTGTCCTGTTGAATGGCTTTCTGGTAATGTTCTTTCCGAATCAATGGCCATAAGATAATTATAGGATAGATACTGGGTTTTATCAAGAGTTTCTGTTGAGGCGAGTTAGTACTCTATTGACTGCTTGGTAATAGTGGAGAGCAAGTTGTTCTGCTTTCTCTTCAGAGTAGTGTTCTAGTTTTGGGTATCTCATCACTTCTAGGAATCTATCAAAAGAAGCACGATCTGCGTGTGCGTGTCTTCTAT
>DASTLH010000072.1:0-4975 GCA_035715145.1 Patescibacteria group bacterium | reverse complement strand
CCTGGGTCAATTGGTCTTGCTCATAGGGCAAATGAATATGTGAATGCACAAGAATTATTCCATTTTGTGACTATTTTTAAAGAAATTATGCAAAGTACAGCTCTTGCAAAGTAAGAAGTTGTAGTGCTAGGATAAGAAAAGTTTCAGTATGCAAACATCACCACTTATTAAAAAAAATCTTTCAGATTTTAAAATTGTTCCTAATATGCCTAGTTATAAGGATTTAAACGATTCTTTCTCTTGGGAAGAGGCAGAAAAAGAGTATATTTCCTTTTTTGAAGACGGGACAATGAATGCTGCTTATAATTTGGTTGACAGACATGCAAAAAGTGATAAAAAAGATAAAACAGCTCTTCTTTTTGAATCGGCAACCGGTGAAACTACGACATATTCTTATGAAACACTCTCAAAGCTTTCCAATCAGTTTGCCTCTGCACTGCGTTCTGAAGAAGTAGAAAAAGGAGACAGGGTATTTATTTTTCTTCCAACAGCAGTTGAGCGGTATGTGGTTTTTTTGGGAATTCTTAAAACAGGTGCTATTGCTGGAACCCTTTTTGCAGCATTTCAGGAAGAAGCACTTTTAGATAGGCTCAGCGATAGTGGAGCGAAAGCCGTTGTTACCAATGCTGATTTATACCCTCGGATAGAAAAAATTTGGGAAAAGCTTCCTCATCTTGAAAAAGTAATTCTTGTAGATAAAGATGGAGATTCTCTTCCAAGTCATGACAATATTCTTTCTTATTCCACTCTTATGAAAAACGCATCAGAGGAATTTTCTATTGCTCACATGCAAAAAACAGATGCAATGTATATGCTCTATACCTCTGGAACAACGGGCAAGCCAAAAGGAGTAGTTCATGCACATGCAGATGTTTTACAAGATATGATGACGTCAAAGTATGTGCTTGATCTCAAAGATGAAGACGTATATTGGTGTACAGCTGACTTAGGGTGGGTAACAGGAGTTGCTTATGGGGTTTTAGGACCGATGGGTTTGGGCGTGACAAGCGTTTACTATGAAGGACGATTTACTCCAGAATCATGGTTTACACTTTTGGAAAAACACAAAGTAAGTGTCTGGTATACCGCTCCAACTGCAATCAGAATGCTTATGGGAGCTGAAATAGATTTAAAAGATTTTGATTTGTCATCTCTGAGACATTTGTGTAGTGTGGGAGAACCTCTTAATCCCGAGGCAATTTGGTGGGCTTTGGAAAAAATCGGCCTTCCATTCCATGACACGTGGTGGCAGACAGAATTAGGAGGGATTTGTATAACCAACTACCCTATTTTGGATATCAAGCCAGGTTCTATGGGAAAACCGTTCCCAGGGGTTCTGGCGGCTGTTGTAGATGATGCTGGATTAGAGGTTGCAGATGGTCAAGAAGGACATTTGGCACTCAAGCCTGAAACTGTCTCTTCAATTATGAAAACAGTTTGGAAGAATGAAGAAAAATATCAGTCATATTTTTCAAATGGCTGGTATATCTCAGGAGATAAGGCGTATAAAGATGAAGATGGGTATTTCTGGTTTATTGGGAGAGCAGATGATGTGATTAAAACCATGGGAGAACGGGTTGGTCCTTTTGAAGTAGAAAGTTCTTTAGTTGAGCACCCATCTGTCGTTGAGGCTGGAGTAATCGGAAAACCGGACGAGTTGCGAGGCGAAATTATTAAAGCATTTGTGGTTCTAAAGCCTGGTATTACTGGGTCAGATGAGTTAATAGAAGAGCTCAAACAACACGTTAAAAAGCACTTAGCAGGGCATGCATATCCTCGGGAGATAGAGTTTATTGATAAACTGCCAAAAACACGTTCAGGCAAGATTATGAGACGAGTACTCAAGGCTCAGGAATTAGGTTTGCCAATCGGTGATATTTCTACATTAGAGGACTATTAGCCCCCATTTTCTCTTTAATTTCTGTTAGATTCTTAACATTTTTGAAGTAATTGTTGGCATTTCTTTAAAAATTGACTCTCAACTACAGGCTTTTTATACTAGGCACATGAGTAGCGTATCAGAGCGACAAATTCACAGGTTTACCCCTGTCAATCAACCTTCTCGCGCACATGCAGAGGGCATAACAAATGTGATAAAAGGGGCATGGATTCCTGATGGGGAAGATGAACCTGTGTATGCACACCCCGAGCGATTAGATCCTGCTTCATGGATTGGAGATGGACATATGGCTCAAGAAATTGCTAACGGACGTATCTATCCGGCAATTCAAACAGCAGGAGAACAGGTAAAAGCGACATCGTCTCTGTTGGTACATGGTGGGCATATAGAAATTGGAAGTGTTGCCGCAAGCGAGCCGGGGAATGGCTATGGAGTAGACGTTGTTGCAGAAAATTTAAGAACGATTCGAGATTTAGACCTTCCTGGAGCAATTGTAGATATTGCAGCCGTCAGAACTGGTATGACGACAATTCTTGATAAAGCTACAAGAAAAGAAGGTTTTGACAGGCTTCGAATGTATGTTAGCCCTGCAGTATATGGCGACGCAGATCATGCTTGGGGTTGTTTTGGCGAGTATGCTGTCCCGCATGAATACCTTGAACAGCATGGAAAGTTTGTTGTCTCTGTTCCAGACTCTTTGCCGGCATCTGCCAGAAAGGTTGTCATGGGAATTGTTGAGATAAATAATGAGCAGATGATGCTAGGGGAAAGTAATACAGAAGAACAGACGTCTCTTTTGCCTACAGACACTATTGTTGAAGGTCATATTGTGGCAGTTGATATGCGAAATACTCAGGATATGCAAGCGCTTGCTTCTGAAGGATATGTCCCCATGGGATTATTACCATTTGTCAGAGATGGACAGGTGCACTGGCGTCTTCAATATGGAAAAGGGGAATTATCTGAGGTAGTAGGAGATGTCCAAACACATCTCAGACGAGGAGTTTCTCGAATGTACAGTGTTGATGATAAACAGCGTGAAGTTGCTTTTGTTGTAAATCAGGCAAACGGACTTAATTAAAGAGGGATTGAAGAATACTAAAAGCTTGGTGAACCTGTTTTTCCTCAAGGATAATGGTTAGTTCAAGATACGTTGATACGACTTCAATAAGATTGATTCCCTCCCATGCTAAAGATTTTAGAAAGAAATAATAGGTGCCGGGTGTTTCTATTGCTTCTTTTGGAAGGCGAATGGTAAGAGCAGAAAGTTTTCCAAATGTTGAGAGGATTTTTTCTTCTTTTAAAATGTCTTTTGCGCTATCCTCCAAGTCTTTACTACAAATAATTGTTGTTTCAGAAATACCCTTAGTCAGGGTAAAAAAGGAGCTTTTAAATTCTTTATGGACTGCAAGAAGTTTGGTATAGCAGTGAGAAAGAGAATCAGAATTGCTCACAGTAATCTCAAACAAATTCGATCTGACAATCATATCAGGAGCGCTGGTAAAGATTTTAAGAGGTATAAATTTAGGTTGCAGCTCTTTTTCAAGACGACGAAGTGCCATAAGAATTGCCGCTTCACTGACTGGTTTGACAAGCATTTGTTCAAGCTCGGGCTTAATATAGCGAGCAAGGGAAGAATAGTTAATAAGCCCTTTTGAGATTGCCTCTGTAAGATAACGGGAGCGTTCCACAATTTTCTTTGTAGCATCTGGGACAGTAATCATCTGTTAAAAATATAACGAAAAATAGCAAATATGTCAAAGAAAGATAATTGTTCAAAACAGGCAAATACGATACAATACAGCTATGGAAGATTCAAATCTCAAACAAATTCGTCAAGAAAAAATAAAAAAGCTCAAACAATTGGGAATAAATCCCTATCCGTATGCGTTTGAAAAAGAGAATACCGTTGCCCAGGCACTCACCCAAGAAGGGGCAGTCGTAAAAACAGCTGGAAGACTCTTTTCTTTTCGAGAACATGGCAATATTGCATTTGCGGATTTAGGAGATGAAACCGGAAGGATTCAGATCTTCTTTCAGAAAAAACTTTTGGGAGACGCTTTCAAAAATCTTAAATTATTAGATATTGGAGATTTTATTGGAGTTGAAGGGGAAGTTGGTAAAACCGTCGCCGGTGAAATTTCTATTATTCCTACAACGTATACTCTTCTTTCTAAATCAATCCGCTCTTTACCAAATGAATGGTATGGCCTCAAAGATGTTGAAACACGGTATCGTCAGCGCTATCTTGATCTTTTACTCAATCCACAAGTGAGAGAGCGATTTAATATCCGCACAAAAGTTATTAGCGGTGTACGATCTTATCTTGATAGTCTTGGATTTTGGGAAATTGAAACACCTGTTTTACAACCAATGTATGGAGGAGCAAATGCAAAGCCATTTACTACTCATCTGAATGCGTTGGATCAAAAAATGTACCTACGAATTGCCGTTGAGTTGTACATTAAAAGACTTATCGCTGGAGGATATGAAAAAGTGTATGAAATTGCAAAAGATTTTAGAAATGAAGGAGTAGATCAGACTCATTCTCCAGAGTTTACTATGCTTGAGTGGTATGAAGCATATGTTGACTACAATACCATGATGGATCGGGCAGAAGGGCTGATGAAATTTTTGGCAGACAGATTATTTGGCACTACAGTACTCCAAGTTGGAGATCAAAAAATTGATATTGGCAATAAGTGGCCACGTATCACCATGATAGATATTATGAAAGAGAAATTAAACCTTGATGTTGAAAAAGAGTCACAAGAGAGTTTACTTTCCTATCTTAAAGAAAAATGTCCAGGGGTGCAGGTGGTGGGTTCTGAAACCAAAGGACAGCTTATTTTTATAATTTTTGATCATTTAATTCCAAAGCAATTGAAAGAACCAACATGGATTATTGATTATCCACAAGACATCAGTCCATTTGCAAGGCCACATAGAGAAAAAGAAGGCTGGGTAGAGCGATATGAGGGTTACATTGGTGGTAAAGAAATTATTGATGGGTGGACAGAGATAACTGATTCTACTGTTCAACGAAAAGCATGGGAAAAAGACACTGATGCCGCA
>DASTLH010000071.1:0-8667 GCA_035715145.1 Patescibacteria group bacterium | reverse complement strand
AGGAAGGGAAAAATTTTTCTCAACACTTTCTACTGCTTCTTGAATACTCAAACCACAGGAAAGAGCCACTCCGACTGCACAAAGGAATTCATAAGAAAAATGACTAGGAAGAGGTTGAGAGATAACAAGTCGATATGCATTCCCTTTATACACAATTTCCATTGAAAAATATTCAGAGGTTAAGAGGATTTCTTGACCAAACAGTGTTGCGCTAGACAGTTTTGTAGAAATAGTTATTTGACGCGCTTTAATTTTTGTAGAAAATGTCGCTATAGATTCGTCATCCAGATTTACTACTGCAACACCATTTGCTGGAAGGGAAGTCAAAAGAAGTATTTCCTGCTCTGTCGTCATTTCCAGTACTTTCTTTTTTCTTATTTTTTCATCTGTTTCCTTAATATAGGGATCAAAATAAACACTATGCTCTGCGGTTATATTTGTGATAACACCAATTGTAGGCTGAATAATTTTTAAAAGATAACTCATATTTTTAGGTTCAACAGGGCTATCTATCCCCATCTCAGCAAGAAGAAATTGATATTTTGGCCAGTAGAACAACAAGCGAAGCGGAACAAGAAAAAGGGTTTCAAACCATTTGCTATAAGAAAAATCAAAATGGATATTTAAAATATGCAGAGGGATTCCCGTCTCACTATTTTTTTCCTGAGTAGCACTGATAACAAAATGATCTTTTAAAATTCCTGCAATTAGTCTCGTCAGAGAACTTTTCCCACTGCTTCCACCTACCCCAATAATAGTTGGATTTGTTTTTTTAATTTGGATCCGAGCCCCAAGTCTGAGATACCAAAGAATAATTGGAATAAAAACACGTTTCACTTTCTGTATTATACGCCAAGAACATTTGATTGACTATTGATCTCCAGTTGGAGCAATACCATAGTAGGTAAGAAGATCTCGTGAGATATCAAAGAAAACAGGAGCTGCAGTTTCAGCACCGTAGATTGAACTTGTAGGTTTATTTATAATCACCAGCATAGCAAACTTTGGATCATCAGCCGGAGCATATCCAATAAATGACGCAATTGTTTGAGTCGGATCATAATGACCAGAAACAGGAATAGAGGCTGTTCCAGTTTTTCCAGCTATTCTATAACCTTTCAAGCGGGCAAAACTTGCTTCTCCTTTATCCACAGTGTATACAAGAATTTCTGTCATTACTTTTGCTGACTGAGGGGAAAGTGGTTGATCTAATACTTCCGGTTGAATAGAAATTGTCTGACCATCAGGTGTTGTAATTTTTGATACAACGTGAGGTTTCATTCGTTTCCCATCGTTTGCCAAGGAAGAAAATGCGTCTAAAAGCTCAATTGGTGTAACAGAAATTCCCTGTCCAAAACTTGCCGTTGCCACATCAATTGGCAACCAGCTATTTCGCAAAGGAACTGCTGCCTCTCCTTGTAAATCAATTCCCGTCATACTTCCTATGCCAAACTTATTTAACGCAGTTATCAATCTATCTTCCCCAAGCACCTTTGAAACGTACACCATGCCAGTATTATCTGAATGACGAATAACATCCTTCATTGAAATATTTGGGAAATATTCATTATTCCAAGTATGAATATCATAATCATCAACTTTTACCGGCTCACTACAAATTGGACAGGTACTATCCGGGGTTAAAAGATTCTCATTAAAAGCTGTGGCCATAATAAGTGGCTTCATGGTAGATCCTGGTTCATAGGTATTTGAGATAAAGGGATTTTTATATAAACTGTCATCATATTTTGCATAATCTCGAGGATCATATGAAGGGAAAGATGCCATTGCTAAAATATTACCAGTCTTAGGATCCATAACAGCAACCAACCCACTTGCCGCTCCAAATTTTTCAATACCATCTTTTAATTTTTGTTCTACAAGAAATTGAATCGGTCTATCTATTGTTAAAGTGAGACTTCTTCCATCCTGAGCGCCTGAATCATCATTGATTTTTGACAAAACAGGTCTGCCCATAGCATCTTTAACCTCAACTGCAGTTCCAAACCTTCCTTTTAGCTGCCTGTCATAAAACCCTTCAAGACCTGAATATCCTTTTGGGTTACCTAAATCGTCCTGGCCCACAAATCCTAACAGCTGAGCTGCCATTGATGCTTCTGGATAAAACCTTGTATATGACTCTTCAAAACCAATTCCTGGGATATTCATGTTTTCTATATCCTGTTTTTTGTCGTAATGGACTCCAGAGGTAATTGCCACCCAATATTTATCTGTATTTGCATGTAAGATTGCGCTAATTGACGCAACGTCCATCGTCAACAAAGGACTCAACTCACTAGCTGTGGAGTCAATATCTTTTATTTCGTGAGGATTAGCGTAGACTAAATAGGATAATCTATTGGTTGCAAGAGGAAAATTATCCGCAGCCACAATTTCACCCCGTTGAGGAGTAATGGTTATTTGATTGCCATATTGAGCACGTCCCATCGCGGATAAATCAGCGGCTCTAATGACTTGCCAGTAAAACAACTTTGCAGAGATTGCAAAAAAAGTAAGACCAAAAAAAGCTAATGTAACAAGATAGCGCCACCTCATTGGCCCAAAGCAACTGTGTTTGATCCGGAGGATATTACCAGTGCTGCAGTTTTTGATTCAACAAAACCGTCTTTTTCTGCTTTTTCGGAAAGAGAGGTGAGAGAAGCAAGTGAATAAATTTCTTCTCGTAAAATTGCATTTTCTCTTTGGTAGCTCTGAATTTGAGTATTTACTTCAGAAAGACTAATACCACCTGTTGTAAGCATTGTAGAAACACTAATTCTTACCAAAGAAAGGATAAGAATAAGTCCAATCATCAGTGATGTCATAATTACTATTTTTTTCATATTTTTTCAAAAACCCGCAATTTACTGCTTCGTGCTCGTTTATTTTTCTCAATTTCTTCATCAGTTGGGATAATAGGTTTTTCTGTTATGATTTTTCCTAACCCTTCCTTTTGAAACTTCTTAAAGGATTCTTTTACAATTCGATCTTCTAAGGAATGAAATGTAATAACTACCAATCTTCCATTCTTTTTTAAAAGATCTACGGCTTGAGGAAGTGCAGCTTCTAATACGTATAATTCGTCATTAACTGCAATTCGCAAAGCCTGAAACACTTTTGTTGCTGGGTGAACTTTGTGATTCCCCTTTGGATAACATGAAGCAACAAGTGCTGCTAATTGTGTCGTCGCCTCAATTCTCTTTTTCTGTCTTTCTTCAACAATTTTTTGAGCAATTCTTCTGGCAAATGGCTCTTGGGCATATTTAGTAAATAGCTCTATCAATTCTCCTTTATGAAGTGCATTTACTAAATCCGCGCCAGTAACTGCCAATTCTTTATTCATTCTCATATCTAGCGGCGCATCAGATAGAAAGCTAAATCCCCGCTCTCTACTATCTAACTGCCTACTGGAAACCCCAATGTCAAAGAGAATTCCGGCTACAGACTCAAATCCATATAATTTTGCAATGTGCGATATATTTTCAAAATTTCCCTGAGCAACGGTAATAGACAAAGGACTCGCTTTCAGATAATCCTGGACAAAACTCAACGCTTCTTCATCTTGGTCTATCCCCAGTACTACTCCACCTTTTTGCGCAATAGCAATGCTGTGTCCTCCCCCTCCTAATGTTGCGTCTATATATTTCTCCCCTGCTACTGGCTGTATTGCCTCTAAAACTTCTTGTAAAAGTACACTCGTGTGATATTGACTCATCTTATTTCTGCCTTTCCTGGGCAGGATTGACAAGTTTTTGGGCAATTAGCTCAATTGTGCTACTGAGTCGGTCTTGTTCTTCGTCCCAGTTTTTCTTATCCCAAATTTCAACAAATCTATTCATTCCAGCGTACACAATATCTTCTCGGATTCCTGCGTATTTTCGTAAATACTCCGGTAAAACGCATCGACCCTTACTATCCAATTCAACGTACTGAGCATTTGCCAAAACAAATCTCTGTAAATCCGTTGCTTCTTTATTTATAAAAGGGCTTTGCTCTGTTCCTTCCAACAGAGTTTTCCAATTTTCCTCGCTTACAACCATGAGCCTTTTCCCAAGTCCTTTGGTAATTATCAGCCTCTCACCTAAACCTTCCCTAAATTTTTTTGGGAAAGCTATCTGAGATTTAACGCTGATTTTTCCTTCATATTGTCCTAATATCATTTTGTACTACTTTTTCCTACTTTAGACTACAATATTCATTTTGCTCCATTTTTCACGGGGTGTCAAGAGGAATTTCACAGAAAATATACCTATAAGAAAAGTTTTAAAAAACAGCGAGGAGAAAAAAACTTAGAGAGTCAAAGAAGATTCTGCTTGATAGATTTTTCCATCTTTTTTGGTAATTTTCAGAAGGAGATGAACCTGTTTTACCCCTTGATCAAATCGGCATTTTCCACCTGTAGAGCAGGTTCCAAGAATTCTCCAGTCAATACCTGCTTTCCCATTTTTAATATCTGGTTGATTTATCTCCCCGTTTAATCCCTGAGATACCAAACTGCCATCGCCACCCTCATCTGCTGTAGCAATTGCGTCATAGGAAATTTCATAGGATACATGAGTAATATCACTTGCATTTGCAATGGTAAAGCGAACGTATTGATTGCCTGGTTTTGCCTCAAAAGTTAACCCTAAATCTGAAGGAACAATTGTTGGGAATACAGTTTGTTGTTGAACTTGATCAAGAGTAGGACCAGCTGGTTTTTGAGCAGAAAGAAGAAAATATGCACCAACACCAATTAAAATAATAAATACTCCTGCGGCAATCCCGATCAGAACTTTTGGATTATGCAATAACTTCATATACCTATGATAGCAAGTAGAAAGGACTTGTCAACTGCTTATTGAAGATTTGATAGGATATACTCACTTAATTGTTCAATAGCTATTCGTTTTTGCTCAGCTGTGTCTCTATCTCGCACAGTTACCATTTTATCCTCAAGGGTTTGATAATCAACAGTAATACAAAATGGTGTCCCGACTTCATCTTGAGAAAGATATCGTTTTCCAATATTTCCCCTATCATCCCATGCTATCTTTCCTGCAATTGTATTTTGAAGCAGTGAAAACACTTCTTGTGCCTTCTCTACCAACTCTGGTTTATTGGCGACCAAAGGAAATACTGCTGCTTTTATTGGAGCAAGTCGTGGGGTAATTTTTAAGACAGTTCTTTTTTCTTCCTCAACATATGCATCACATAAAACCATCAGCATCAATCTATTAATACCTACTGCGGGCTCTATAACGTGTGGAAGAATTTTCTCTCCAGTTTGAGAATCTGTAATGCTTAAATCTTTTCCTGAAAACTCTGCGTGTTGAGACAAATCGTAATTTGTCCTGTAAGCAAGCCCCCAAAGCTCTTTAAATCCAAACGGGAAATTATACTCCAAATCTTCTGTTCTATTACTGTAGAAAGACCGTTCTTCATCGCTATGAGGTCTCCATCTCAGATTTTCCTCTTTTGCTCCCAGTTTGTGAGTAACAAACTCCCACATTATTTTTTTCCAGTCTTCAAATTTTTCCTCCCAACTTGTTTTCTGAGGATCAAAGAAATACTCAATTTCTCCCTGCTCAAATTCAATTGTTCTAAAAATAGAATTTCCAGGAGTAATTTCATTTCTAAATGATTTTCCAATCTGAGCTATTCCAAATGGTAATTTGACCCGAGTAGAATTAACCACATTTTGAAAATTAATAAACATTCCCTGTGCTGTTTCTCCTCGTAAGTATCCTGCCCCACCTTCTCCTTCTACAAGCCCCAATTGAACAGGAAATAACTGATTAAATTTTCTAGCTTTTGTCCAGTCAAACTTTTTACATACTGGGCAAAGAATTTTATTTGTTTGAATAAGTCGATCAAATTCTTCTAACGGAAGACCTTCTACTTTTGTATCTACTGCATCTTCAATCAAATGATCTGCCCTAAAACGGGATCTACAATTTTTACAATCAACCATAGCGTCAGCAAAGCCTGCAACGTGTCCTGAGGCCTCCCAGATGCGGTGATGAGAGATGACACTAGCATCAAGCCCTACCATGTCTTGTCGCTTGGTAACAAAGGTCTCCCACCAGAGATTTTTAATATTTCGCAAAAGCTCAACTCCAACAGGCCCGTAATCATAAGTATTAGCAAGTCCTCCATAGAGATCAGACCCAGGATAAAAAAATCCTCGGCGTTTTGCCAGTGAAACTACTTTTTCAATACGTGTTGTGTCCATATATGTATAATAACCAGCTTCGTGTCTCTTGTCGAGAGATAACTTTCCCAACAAAAAACCCGTCCTTCTGAAGGGACGAGCTACGTCGTGGTTCCACCCTTTTTACTTCTTAATTACTATAGCTCCAAGTTGCCAACCTCTTCACAGCTATAAATTTATTCTAACACCATGAGTTGTATCTGTCAAATAACCCGATTTTCAAATAAAAGAGGGAGAATTTGACGCGTCTTTAATTTTCTCTCAAGAATAGATTCGATAAAATAAGATGCCTTTGCTCCAGACAAATCATACGTTCCTGTGGAGTAGTATCCCAAAAGAGTGAGAAGTTCTACTTCAAAGGTATGAATTAGAGAAGCAAGCACCACTTCTTTTTTTTCTATCTCCTCTAAAACTTTTTGAATGAGAGAAAAAATTTCTTCACTTTCCTGATTTTCAGGACACAATCCGTCTATGAGCTCACAAATGTGATACGCAAATCCAACCTTTGTGAGATCGCTTTTAATCCCATTAAAATTTTGCAGAGATACTGCTTCAAGAAGAACTGGCATTCCCTGCCCTTTATAGTATGACAAAACAGTCGTATTGAGTGGCTCTATGTGAGAAGATCGTTTACTTGTGAGCTTTCTGACTCCTTTTGCTTTGAGCTGCAATTTGCCAAATTCACGCGTAAAAACAGTCAGAATTCTATCGGCTTCTCCAATATTTTTCCTTTTTAAAACAATAGCCTCAACTCGAAAATTTCTCATGAGTTTAGCGCAAATGAAGAATTGTTTGCTTATCAGTAGTAAGAGTAAAGCTCTGGAGGGTTCCGCCATCTCTACTGATGACGTATGAATTAGCATCGGTTCCAGGCTGTTTTTGAATCAAAACAGGAAGAGGAGAGCCAGAAGCTAATTTAAATGGAAGAGTATAGGAAATAGTAAAAGTTGTTGAACCAAGAGGAGCCACCGTCAGGAATCCTTCAAACACGGTTTTTCCTAATTCATCATAGTTTTTCATATCAACCTGAGATCCTTTTGATGAAACCAACTTACTTCCTTGTGGAACATACAACCTCAACCAATCTCTAAATACTGCATTCAGACAAAGATTGCCATGTTCCAAATTACAATCAGATGGTGGATAAGGGTTTTTGTAATTTATGGTAATTGTTTTAGTGACAGTTCCATCTGATGCAATATGGTAATCATCAATGACAGCCTCAGTTACATACAGATTTGACTTAGCACCACCAAAATTAGTGTCATTAATGTGAAGATAATCACCGTCAAATGCTTTAATTTGTCCAGTTGCGTTCAAAGCGTCCAGACCTGACTGAGCATCACTGTTGTACAAATCAAACAACATATGCTTTTCTGAAATATCTGAAATCATAGCCTGGAATAATTGACCCCAATACAGCTTTGGTGAAGAAGAAAATGCCTTTTGCATAATTGCGTACATCAAATCTCCGATAATACCCTTTCTATTAGTACGAACAGTCTCAGTAGGTTGGTCTGCACTGATCTCAAGAGCGTGAATCACCTGCGCACAATGACAGGTAGGATCTTCTTTTGTGCTAAACGTCTGACCGTCAACACTAATGTCTCCCAACACAGTCATTGCAGTCACCAACACATGAGTATCAATTGCAATAATACCGTCTACTTTTTCATATTCACTAGACGTCTGATACATCTTATTAAACTCATCCATTGATGTTTTGAAATCTGGAGAGATATTTGTGTCTCGAATGTTCCACAATGGAACTTTTGGCAGATATTGCAGGATTGGCCGAGGAGCTGATGGTTTATTTGGAATGGTAGCGTCTAATGTGTAAATATCTTCTGATTTGTCTACTTTAATTACTCCGTGTTCTACTTGAAAGATAGCATATGCGGTCAAAAATCCTCCGGTTGGACGAAGTTCTTTATCATTTTGGAACAAAACCAAATATTTCTTAGCATTAGGTTCTCCCAACATTTCTGGAAGAACTTTAATCAAAGGCTTTGCCTGATCTACAAAAGTCACACCCTCATCTGCGTACGTCTTTACCTTTGTCAAAAGATCATTTATTGGCTTACCACCAAAGATTGCAGGGTAGTGCCATGGATCAACTTTATCTATTTCTGCCTGAGCTAATTTTGCCTGTGCTGCAATCTCATCTATTTTTGGAGTAATTTTACTCATCGTAGTCACAGCTGTTTGAATACGCTGCTGTGCTGTTCCTCCGGTAAAGGTCCCTGTTCCTTTTAGACCCAATACATCGGCATATGGCTTTATTGCCTCAATCAAAATTTGTGTAGCATTTAATCCATAGACGCCAGCTTGCAAGAGATGAGAAGCATCGCCGTAATACCAGCCTGCAACTGGAATGAATTGAAGATATGACATCGCAGACAGATCTTTTTGAGTTTGAGCAAGACTTTCTTGGGTTGTTGTCACTTCATCTGATGCAGCTTGAATATTTTCTG
>DASTLH010000070.1:0-1584 GCA_035715145.1 Patescibacteria group bacterium | reverse complement strand
GAGGCAGAAGCAGAAGAAGCAGTTGCTGGGGCTATCCCACTTGCATCAGAAAGAGAAGTAAATTGTGTAGAGAGTGTTTTAAGAAGTGTTAATTGATCTCGGGATAAGACAGGCAAACGGGAGGTGTCATTAAATTGAATCGGAGGAAAAGGATTGTAGAAAAAACTGACACTCAAATTAGCAGACCCATCTCCAGAAAGGTCAACTGACTTTACCTCAGAAAGAGGAAGCTCATGAGTCAACACATGAACAAACCGTTTTGTATCAGTTAATGTTCCCATAAGTGTCAGAGAAATTTGAATAATTAACTCACCAGTACTTGATTTCACCTCACTGCTTTTACTCAAATCTCCAACCTGAAATGTATAATCTCCAACTCCCACGTTTGAAGTGCTTGCAGCGTCTGAAATGGCATTAAGTACTCCTGCAAAATCTTTTTCAGACGGAAGAGCAGCACTCGCCAAAAGTAAGTTTGTATTAACTTGCGCCTGATTGAGATTTGAAATTGTTGACAGATTTTGGTTAAGAATTTCAACAGTTTGTTCATCTGATGCAAGAGTATCTTTTGCTGCCAAATAATCCTGGAATTGAGGCAATAAAAGAAAGAAAAATAACAGAATACAAACAAAAATCGTTCCTAATGGAACAAGATAATCCTTGTATTTATAATACAATATCAATAAGACACCCTGATCAATAGTTACTTTTTTACTCATAGCATATCAGCCTTAATGACAAGAATAAATTTCCCTGTTTTCTCATCTGCAATCACATTATCTATTGTCAATTTTTTAAATGTTTTTTTTGCTCGTAAAAGCTCTGTCATATTATCAATTGCAGACTGAATATCATCAAGTGACGCAGAGGAGATACTCATATCAAATGATTTTTGATCAAGAGAAAATGTGAGAATTTTTACGCTTGGGTTGAGTTGCTTTTGAATTGTGTCCATTTTCGCCTCTATAGAACTTCTATTGGTAAGAATTGATTGAATATGAGTAAGCCTATCTACTAAAAGAAGCTGTCGTACTGCTTTATCTTTTCCAAGGGCAAGCGTTGCATGAAGTGTTGCTTCCTGTGCTTTTGTGGTTGTGGAACTAATTGATCTGCGAAGAACAAAAAGAATAATAGCAAGACAAATTATCAGCACTAAAGACAACGCTGCAGCGAGTCTTACTCCGGCAAGCGTTTTTTCACTTCTGAGAAAATTTTCTCTTCTTTGGGGCAGTAAATTAATATCTCCGGCCATATTATCGTATTGCCAATCCAACCGCCACACTGTATTCAGGCGCGTTTTCTATAATATCCTTTGGGACTTCTTGATCCACTAAAACTTTCCAAGGATTCGCAATAATGGTTTCAAGACCAATCGCATTTGTAAAATAAGGAGTTAAACCAGGAAGCCGAGAACTTCCTCCGGTAACAAGAAATTGTTTTACCGGATCTGTTGGAAATTTTTCGCTATAGTAAGCAATTGCCTTTTTAATTTCTGAAACAATAATTGCGAGAACCGGTTGAGCAGCTCTGGCAATTTTTCCTTCAAAATTATTTGTTGAAATTCCATAGATTTTTTTATATTCTTCT
>DASTLH010000069.1:0-1891 GCA_035715145.1 Patescibacteria group bacterium | reverse complement strand
CTCTCTTTGGACATCTTGCTCAGACCCTGCTTTTTCTAAAATCAAGGTAAAATCTAAATCAGATCTGGTTCCATTCTTCCCTCGAGCGTACGAACCTGATACAACGAGCGCAGCATCAGCTTGGTGTTCTGCTAAATGGTCCCTGACATTATTGGTAACTTTTAGGAGTCTTTTGAAGTGTTCTTGAGGAGTTTGAGCTTGTTCAAAGTGTGATTCAAAGTATTGTGCAACAAGTCCTTTTCTTTCAAATTCTCCGGGAAGACGGTCTTTTGACAAATGGCTTGTGTCTAATCCATGTTCAGCGCAAATTGCATGAATATGATCCCAGCTTTTGGCAGTATACAGTCCTTGTTTTACTCCATAGTACTGAGTGACTGGATGTGGCGCATTAAGATTTTGAGGGCGACGGTCGACGGCGATTTGAGGTGAAGATGCTGATGAGAACACTTCACCCGCCATATTATTGGAGCATTCCTTTCTTACAGAAAATTGTCTTATTCATTTTTCCCATAAAAAAAACCAGAAAGGCGAAAAAACTTTTTACCCTTCTGGATATACATTTTCCCAAAAACAATAGTTATTGTCAACTAGAAAATATGATAAGTATTTATTGTATGGTTGCTTGAACCCGTCGAGCAACCTGTCCGACTGTTGCTACATATCGTCTTTCAAGCTCAGAAAGGTTGGCTGGAGCGTAATCCTCTCGTTGATGGTAATAAAGGGTAGCTAAAAATCTGTCAAAGGGAATTTTTGAAAAATCAATAACTCTTTCTCCATTGATTGTTTGGTATCCATCATTGTGATAGATAAACGCTTTTACATATGCTTGCATGAGCCCGTCAAGCATTCTTTTTCCGTCTCCTGATGGGTCATAAATTGGGGAACCCCACACAAGAAGGCTTGGATAAAAACTGACAAATGTTTCTCCGTTTTGTTGAACATAGTTGTATACTCTGTCGGAAGGTTTAAATATTTTGTCTCTTCTTCCAGTAAAGGAATGACCTTGTTCAAATTTTGCAGGAACTTCCCTGACTCTTCTAATAAACCCAGGTTGAGGGCGAGGCATGTCTTGCATATCATGGATTCCCAAGACGTGAAATTCAACTTCCAGTCCGTCTTCTGTCATTGCATACATTCGAGCCAGTCCTCTGCCTGTAGATAAAATTTGTCGAAGATCTTCAAACGGTCCCAATTCCTGGCTAAAGATAATCCCCTTATCTTGAAGTTGTGTAATCAAGTCTATCTCTCTTTGTTGAGCATCTGTATCAGTCATCTCTGGAAGTACCATGACAAAATCAAGATCTGATTGTGTCCCATTAATTTTCCCTTTTGCAAACGAACCAACAGTGTACAGCACTGCATCTGACTGACCAAACGCTAAATGTTGGACAACACTATTGAGTCTTGTGTGAAGTTTTGCATTGTGGGCCTCTATACTCTCTGATTGTGGAAAGTATTCTTGGGCATACCGGTTGAATAAGTCTTTTCGTAATCCTTTTTCTACAACAGTTTGTTGTGTGATTTCTGGTGCTGGTATGCCGAATTGAGTACAAATTGCTTGGAGTTGTGTAGGGGAGTTTGCAGTCCAAAGTGCGGTACGTACATTAAAAAACCGTGTTACGTCGTCGGGCGTGACTTTCGGGCGCATAGAATCGCTTCTTCCCGGCGGTCCTCCCAATTGCTTTTCTACAATAATTGGTACTTGTTCTGCTGCCATTAAAAAATAAAAAACCTCTTTCCAAAGAAAAGAGGTACGAGTACTTACTTGCGTAATGCCGTATCTTCCTTAGTTGGAACTGGGAGCACCGTTATAATTCGGTTGCTGGAAAGACTTTCACCAGTTAATCTTTCACTCGTGATACCCCTTCATTAAACCATACTATTACAAAAA
>DASTLH010000068.1:0-10239 GCA_035715145.1 Patescibacteria group bacterium | reverse complement strand
CTGTAGTAATATCCAATTAGGGAGTGATGATTCGGCAACTTTTGACGTTGACGGAAAAACTATTATTATTTCCCTAAATAAAGATATAGAACAACAAGTTTCCTCTTTACAACTGACAATCCGTGAGCTTACAATGGAAGGTAAGGAGTTTCATCGGCTTGATTTTCGATATGATAAGCCGGTGATTACTTTCTAGTGTTTTATGGCTGACGGAAAAATTGTTGTTGGAATTGATATTGGTACCTCAAAAATAGTTACAGTTGTCGCAAAAATTCACGAGGAAGGAACAGTTAATGTTCTTGGTGTGTCAGAATCAAAATCAGCAGGGATTAGAAAAGGTCAAATTGTTGATATAGATGAAGCAGTTGCTTCAATTAATAGCTCTCTTGAAGGTGCAGAGAGAATGGCTGGATATTCTGCTTCTCGAGTTGTTGCATCAATTGGTGGAAGTCACATTGAAAGTCAAAATTCACGAGGTGTTGTTGCTGTTTCGTCTCCAGAGGGAGAAATAACAGCAGGAGATTTGGGACGAGTGATTGATGCTGCAAAAGCTGTTTCTTTCCCTTCCACACGAGAAATTATTCACGTTCTTCCCAGAAGTTATACAGTTGATGGACAAGATGGAATTAAAGATCCAATTGGCATGACCGGTGTCAGATTAGAGGTTGAGACACATATTATTTCTGCTAATGCCACATCCATTAAAAACCTTGCAAAAGCACTTTCTCAAGTGGGCGTAGATGTTGACGCATTTGTCTTTGGAGGATATGCAAGTAGTCTTTCTATTCTTTCAGACACAGAAAAAGAATTGGGTGTTGTTTTGGTAGATATTGGTGCTGGAACAACTGATATTTCCGTATATGTAGAAGGGTCTGTAGCTCACTCTAGTGTGTTGCCAATAGGCGCACGACACATTACTAATGATTTAGCAATTGGTCTTCGAATTTCTCTTGAATCAGCTGAAAAAATTAAGCTTTTTCTCTCAAGACCACATAAAAAAGTTTTGACAGAGGAAGATGTAAAACGAGGAACAGACGAGCTGGATTTGACTGCTCTTGATTTGCCTGAAGAGATGAGAAAAGTTTCTCAGAAAACGTTGGTTGAGGGAATTATTCGTCCAAGACTCAATGAAATCTTTACAATGGTAGGACTTGAATTGAAAAAAAGCGGCTGGGCAGGCCAGACTCCTGCAGGGCTTGTGATAACAGGAGGAGGAGCGAAGACTGTGGGTATTACCGATGCTGCAAAAAGAACCCTTGCAATGCCAGTGCGAGTTGGTCACCCTACAGGATTAAAGGGTATCATTGATGAAGTACAGGATACGCCATTTGCTTCAGTCATTGGTTTGGTAATGTATGGGGGAACACTTGAGACAAGCAGTTCTATGCCATTTGGATTTACTATGCCAAAGCTTAAATTTTTGCCAAGTGGAAAGTGGGGAAAAAAACTAGTAGACCTTATTAAATCACTTATTCCTTGAGGGGTGAATGCTCATCGTATCTACTGAGGCAAATTTCACAAAAAACAAATCTGTTTGTCCGTCGTGCTGCAAAAGAATAAACCCTGCTGATGTATAAGAATTTCTATCTCGATTATTAGGAAGGGTAATTGAGTTATCTCCAAGTGTAGGAAGGTGTTTATCAGGTGTTCTTCCTTTATTTACAAAGTAAAATGTGTTTGGAAGAAGAGGAAGAATTGCTAAATTTTTCCGTGATTCAACTGGGGTGCCGGGTTTTGCTTCCGTAATCAATGCGTAGTATCTTCCATCTGCTGTCTGTTGAATATTAAGGCCTTGTTGCTCTGCATCAACCACTACTGTTTCTCTCATGCGGTCAAGATGGTACCATTTTGGAGTTGGAAAAACGGGATTAGTAGCCGTTTCTCCCCATTGATGATTTTGTTGTGGTCTTTCAATAATGTCTGTGTGCATAGGCAGAATAGTAACAGGACTGGCAGCAGTAGTAGCTCTTAAGTGAAGAGCTCCCTTCTCATCGGTAAAAAGAATACCTTGTTCTGGCTGAATTGATTTGTCTGAAGTCATATCAAGATTTGAGTTTTTGCCTCCAAATTCCTCAGAAGCTGTTCCAATTTTTGTTGGGTGAGAAATATCTCCTACAGGAAGTCGTTTGATTTGAAGTCTATTATCTGGTGAAAAAAGAATAACATAGACTATTTTTCTGTGAGCTTGATCATACTCATTTGTTGGAACAAATAATGTGTTGCTGCTGTCTCTTGTCCAACTGCTCATCTCCCCAAATTTTCCAAAATGGGCCATGATCGGAGCAGTAAATACCCAGTCTTCTACATGTGCTCTGAGTTTTTCTGCATCATACTCAGGGTTGAATTGAGACTGTCTTCTATCTCCTGGGGGAATAAGTCCGATATGTCGTTGTGCTTTCTCTCC
This sequence comes from Patescibacteria group bacterium, assembly GCA_035715145.1. Lineage (GTDB taxonomy): Bacteria > Patescibacteriota > Microgenomatia > Levybacterales > UBA12049 > DASTLH01. The sequence goes on along the minus strand of DASTLH010000068.1, from coordinate 7,835 downwards.
TGCCATAGTGTCCTGGAGTATAACATTTTGTCCTATAAGATGCAAGTGGAGGTGTATCTTGATACAGTACGCATTCTTGCAAAATATACGATGTTCTGCTAGAGTTGGCATACCATGCTAATTCGGCCTCAAACTTCTAATTTTGCAAAAATTCGCGTCGTCGGCGTAGGTGGTGGCGGTAATAATGCTCTTGAATCAATGATTTCAACACAGCAAATTCAGGGAGTTGATTTTATTGGTGTCAATACAGACGCACAAGCACTTCTTTTAGGCCACGCAGGCAGCAAAGTCCAAATTGGAGATAAACTCACAAAAGGATTAGGCAGTGGAGGAGATCCAGAAATTGGAAGACAAGCTGCAGAAGAATCCGCAGAAAAAATTAAAGACATTCTTTCAGGCTCTGACATGGTTTTTGTGGCGGCTGGTATGGGAGGCGGAACCGGTACCGGGGCTGCTCCTGTTATTGCAAAAATTGCCAAAGAAATTGGTGCTTTGACAATTGCTGTTGTTACCAAGCCTTTTTCTTTTGAAGGAACCAGACGCATGGTGAATGCAGAAGAGGGAATTGAAGAGCTAAAAGATAAAGTTGATACGCTTATTGTTATCCCCAACCAAAGAATTTTAGATGTTGTTGACAGAAAAGTTTCATTAATTGATGCTTTTAAAGTTGCTGATTCTGTGTTGGCACAAGGTGTTCAGGGTATTTCAGACTTAATTACTCTTCCTGGGCTTATCAACGTTGACTTTGCCGACGTGAGATCTATTATGACTAATTCAGGTAGTGCTTTGATGGGTATTGGTACTGGTAGTGGTGAAAATAGAGCTCAGACAGCAGCTCGGGCAGCTGTTTCTTCACCGCTTCTTGAAATCTCCATGGACGGGGCACGAGGCGTTTTGTTTAATATCACCGGAGGCTCTGACATGGCAATGAGTGAGGTAGATGAGGCGGCAAAGATTATCTCAGAAGCAGCAGATCCAGATGCAAACATTATTTTTGGAACCACCATTGATGAAAATATTTCCGGTCAGATTAAGATTACTGTTATTGCAACAGGATTTGACCAGTCCAGAGCACGACTACGAGAATTTGTGGCGCCATTTAGACAGTCTCCTCCACAACAAGTTATTACTTCTCAGCCAGTTACACCGGTAACTCAGCCAGTGCAATCATCAACAACTACCAGTACTACAGATCAACCGGAAGAACAGGCAGATGATGAAGATGTCTGGAATATTCCTGCATTCCTCAGAAATAAAAACTAATTATTCCTAAATTCCAGTTTTTGAAAATTGAATTGTGTTTACGGTATAATACGCGTATGTCAGAACACCATCATCAAGGCGAAGCACAGTTTTTGGAGGGGTTGGTACCAACTGCCAATAGTTATATACGCCCCTTTCCAGCTGATACAGAAATTAAAGGGATAGAATATGAAGGGCCATCTCATAGTGGTCCGTATAGAGGAGCAGTGGATTTTTTAGTGCCGACTGAAACACCTGTTTTGATGCCTCAAACAGGACGCGTCATAGAGGTTGTTGATAGTCATACCCGTTACGGTCCAACCGAAGAGTTTGCTACTGATCTCAATTACGTAACACTCATGCATGCTAATGGCGAATTTTCTCAGGTTGCCCATCTCAAGCAGGGGTCGGCAATAGTACAAGTAGGAGATATCGTTGAGCAGGGTCAAAGAATCGCCACATCAGGAAATTCAGGATGGCAAACAGAACCACATATTCATTTCTATGTTTTTACTACTTTCTCTGCTATTGAAAACGGCGGATTGGTACGTAAATTTGAAGGAAGACGAATTCGATTTGAATAGAATCGTTCATTTTAATTAAAAATACTCAAAGGGTTGTGATCGAAAAATAAACCGTTTTCTCGTCATTCTGTTCCTTCAGGCATAAGAATTAATCACTAGCAGCAAATGAGAAGAGACTGTTGATTCAGTTGTAGCGTGGATAAGCCATTATTCGTATCTGAGTGCATCAATTGGGGAGAGACGGGCAGCACGACGTGCTGGATAGAGGCCAAAAATAATTCCAACAAGCATCGAAACAGCTACTGCCACAAAAATAGATAAGGGATTTACCACCAGCGGAATGCCGACTGCAAACGAAATAACTGCTGCACCGAGAATTCCAAGAATTATTCCAAGAATGCCTCCTATTCCTGTCATGACTACTGCTTCAATTAAAAATTGCAAAAGAATATCTTTTTCCTGTGCACCAATTGCCTTGAGAAGTCCAATTTCTCTGGTTCGTTCTGTCACAGAAACGAGCATGATATTCATAACACCAACACCTCCTACTACAAGGGAAATAGCACCAATGGCAGAGATAATCAGTGTCAGCACATTGGTAATTGTTTGAACAGTAGAAAGTGCGTCAGTTGCACTGGCAGTGATAAAATCATTTTCTTCATTTGCTTTGAGGTTGTGCCTGTCTCGAAGTAGATCGGTTACTTGGCCGATTGTCTCGTTCATGAGGTTGGTGTCTTTTACGCTGACATCAATTTCTCTAATGTAGGGGTGTCCTCCCATCTGGTGAAGAACAACATTTAACGGAAGAAAAAGGGCACTGTCAAAAAAACTTCCAAACAATACACTGCCTGAGCGGGCAACACCCACAATCTTAAATGTTTTTTGGCCAATTTTTATATTTTCTCCCAAAACATTTGTATTTGTTCCAAAAAATGTTTCTTTTGCTTTTTCGCCAATGACTACAACACGTTGTTCTTCAAGATTATTTTCCTGAGTCAGAAATTCTCCTTCAACCATAGTTGGTTTGAGCATGTCAACAATTTCAGGGCTCATGCCGTAGAGAAGATATACTTTATCGATGTTGTTTGCCGTGACTGTTGAAGAAACATTGGCAAAGGCACCAACACTTTGAATATTAGTAAGAGAGGTATCTTTTCTAATTGCATCAACATCATCAAGAGAAAGGGTTTCTGCCCCTCCCATGATGGCAGAAAGGGTGTCTGTTCCAGGATTTATCTGGAAAAAATTTGTTCCAAACATTGAGAGCTCATTGGTAACAAAACTGACTGCTCCTTGTCCAATTGAGAAAATAAGAATAACTGATGAAATGCCAATAATAATGCCTAGCATTGTGAGGAGAGTTCTGAGGGTATTATTTTTGAGAGATTCAAATGATGACTGAAAAAGTTCTTGAAGATCCATTATTTACCACTCCCTTCATCACTAACAATCTTTCCATCAACAATGTGAATTTTTCTGTGTGCAAAGCTGGCGACAGTTGGGTCGTGGGTAATTACGGCAACGGTGCTTCCTTTTTCGTGCAAATCATGAAGAAGAGTCATAATTTCGTGAGAGGTATGGGAATCTAAATTGCCGGTTGGTTCGTCTGCAAGGATAATTGCCGGATTCATAATAAGCGCTCGGGCAATGGCAACACGCTGAATTTCTCCCCCTGAAATTTTATTTGATAAATTTTGTGCCTTTTGGGCAATGCCAACAAGTTGTAATGCATTCATGACCTGTTTATATCTTTCTTCTTTTTTTATCCCAGCATATATCATCGGTCGCTCAACATTTTTAAAAACGCTTGTTCTGGGTAAAAGATTAAATGATTGAAAAACAAACCCAATTTCTTTATTTCTGATTCGTGCCAATTCATCTGGGGTATAGGAGGTAATGTTTTTCCCCTTAAAAAGGTATGTGCCGGTTGTTGGATTATCTAGTGCTCCTAAAATATGCATGAGCGTGGATTTACCGCTTCCAGATGGACCCATGATAGAGACAAATTGTCCTTTGCCTATAGTTAAACTAATTCCCCGAATTGCCTGATATGGTTGGCCTGTTTCCATGGGATAGCTCTTGGTTACATCAATGAGCTCAATTAGCTTGTCGTCGGTCTGTTTCATAAGCCTAAGAAGCTCGGGCGTGCTGCTTTCTCATTGGTAAGTGCAACAATAATCTGTTGTCCTTGACTTAGCCCGCTGAGGATTTGGGTCTGAGTTTCTCCTTTGATGCCTACTTTTACTGGAATATAGGTGATCTTATTATCTTTGAGCACTCGGACAGCTTTTGATCCTTGGAATAGTACAATTGCAGAATTTGGAACTGTTAAAACATTTTCCTTTGTATTGGTAATAATGTCTGCGTCAAGTGTCATACCAGGTTTAAGAATTTCATCAGTGCTGGAAAATTCAACATAGACATTGTAAAAAATTACTCCTTGGGTATCTTGTCCAAGGGTATCTACTCTGATGACTTGTGCGTCATATTCCTTATCTTTGTATGGATCTGGGTGAATTCTTACCTCTTGTCCTGTTTTCACTTTTGCAATATCTGTTTGTCCAATTTCTAAAACTCCTTCTATTTTTGAGCTACTGACAATGGTAAGAATTGGTTTTGGCGTAGGATTGGTAATGGTTGGAATACTTACAGAATTACCCGGAGAAACAGATATATTATTTACGACTCCACTTATCTGCGCTGCAACCACGGAGGTTTGGGTGGCAAGGTATGCTGTCCAGAGTGCGTTCACTTGCGCTTGTGCAGCACTAACGGCTTGTTCTTGATCTATAAATTGTTTTTCTGCTGCGAGCCAATTATCTTGAGTTGATTGAAATTCTGCTGAAGTTCTTGCTTGTTCATTGGGGACTCCTTTTGATTTTTCATAGGTTGAATTGGTAGCCATATCAGTGAAGGCTTTCCAATAGGTATACATACTTGATCGATAAGTATGCAGAAGTGTCTCGGCTGTATTTTGATTTGCTACTGCCATTTGATAAGCAGCAAGAGCACTTTGTTGTTCTTGAGCTGTAGCGCTGCTTTTAACGCGAAAAAGGTCTTGATCTTCTTTAACTGTTTGCCCGTTGGTTACGTATATTTGCTCGATAACGCCATTTGTAGGAGAATTCACATCGATTTTTCCATCAGAGGTAATTTTTCCAGAGTCGCTGACAATTTCAGTAACCGTTGTTTTTTTAACCGTGTCAAAAACAAATCCAGTTTGTTTGTTGAAAAAGAGAAAAAAGCTTATTATTCCAATTCCAATAAGAAGGACAACACAGATAGTTATTTTCTTCCAAAGTGGAAGCTGTATAAAACCAGAAATATTTTGAAAAGTCATTGTATACCTGCTTCTATATTACGATACCCCTTCTTTTTGGTCTTGTCCAGGGCTTGAGAGCGATAGCTCCTGTCTCAACAATTCCTCCTGCCATTGTTTTTGCCCCATCTACCAGGGCTTCGCTGGCATTGGTTTCTGCGGTGTTGATATCAGTCATGACTCGTTGTGCAGTGTCTCCGGCATTAAAGATATTAAAATGGTGGAGGGCAGTTTGAATATCAGTTAATGCAGCGTGTGATTGAAGTAAATGGGTTATTGTTTGTTCTCCTGAGATGACGGTAAAAATTGCAACTGCTCCAATTATCCCCAACCCTAAGGCTCGTTTTAGGAAAACTTGTGTTTCTGTGGGAGGGCCGAGTCTTCTCATGCGTCTTTCAAGGCGTTTTCGTTGTTTGTCTCCCACGGGCAATTGTTCTGCTTGTTCTTCAAGTGTGGTGTAAGTGGCTAGATCTGATGAATCGCCAACTGAGCCTGCAAGGCGGCCTACTTCTCTTCGTACTGCTTGTCTAAAAGTATCTCCTTCCGTTGTCTCTCTTGGTCTGTCTGGCGTCATACAACAGGAGTGTATGCCCGATGGTTAAACTTGTCGTTGATACTCGTCACAAAGAGGTAATTTTCTTTGATTTTGCCTTTTTTTCAAGATAGGAATTGGGGGTTGCATTATGGCCTATAATATGATACAATTCTCATTGTAAGTTGCAAAGGGCAGGACTGCCCATATACTATGTTCCCAATTATCATTAGTACCATTTTAGCTTTAACTGTGTTTGCAAAACAGCCATCATTGGCACACGCGCTCATCGCTCAAGATAGCAAACAAGTAATTGCTGACAAACAATACTCATTAGCCGATAGGTATTCAAATACCTTTGTTAATAACGTGTTTTCAGATAACATTTTACTTACCCTTGCATACATGCGAGGAGAAGCAAAAGAAGATCAGCCTGTTGACTGGTCAAAGGTTACATCAGACTTTACCTATACTATGGTATTACAGCCTGGAGAAACATTTGCCTTCCATGACGAAGTGTTGCCTGAATATCAAGGAAAAGTGGCTTTTACGACAAATGCTCACTTTAATTCTACTGAAGGGTTTAAATCTGATGGTTGGTTGGTTGCTGATGGTGTGTGTCATTTAGCTTCATTTATGAACGTTGCTGCAAGAAATGCTGGCCTTACGGTTGTGTCTCCAACTCCTCATAATTTTGCTGCAATCCCTGATGTGCCAAAAGAGTTTGGTGTGGCTATCTATTACATGCCTAATGAGGTTGGTTCAAGTAGTTTGCAGAATTTGTATATCACTAATTCATTTGATAAACCTGTGAGTTTTGTCTTTAAACATACAGGAACTACTTTGGACATTACAGTTGAAAAAGATAAGTAATATCATATTTACATTTTCAACACTTCGTATTACGCTAGATAAGTGAAGAGAAAAAAATCTCCTTCTCAGCCCGTTTCACATTTTTTGTTGAGACTTTTTATAAGTATTTTTGTTGGTGTATTGGTAAGTGCTACTGCCTGGTTTGTTTTTCCAGCGCCTCATAAATCAGTTATCTGTGCCAATTCAATTAGCTGTACAAAAGAACTTTCTGGGCACATAGAGAATAATGCCTCAGGCGTATTTGACAAGCAAAAAGTTCTTCCACCTCCTATTATTTTGAGCTTAGATAATAAAGATAAAGCGGTACTTGGGGCATCTGTTGCACCGGGGAAAAAACACGTATATGTAGATTTAACGACTCAGACACTGTATGCCTATCAGGGTGAAACTTTGGTAATGAAAACCTTGGTATCAACAGGAAAGTGGCATCCAACTCCAACGGGCGATTTTACTGTTTGGATTAAAATTCGTGCAACGCGTATGACAGGCGGAACCGGGGATGATTATTATGATTTGCCAGATGTGCCGTATGTGATGTATTTCTTTAATGCTGATGTTCCAAAAAGTGCAGGATTTAGTCTTCATGGAGCCTATTGGCATAATAATTTTGGTCACCCGATGAGCCATGGGTGTGTCAATATGCGTATTGTAGATGCGGAAAAGCTTTACAATTGGATAGACCCGCCAACAGATGGTTTAACAACGTACGCAACAGAAGATAATCCTGGAACAACCATTACAATTACCGGGACAGCGCCTGGGGAATAATGTATGACACTGCGACACGAAATTGAAACAATTTTATTTATCTTTCTGGCGAGTATGATAAGTACCATAGCCATTATTTGGCTTCATCGTCCCCAGCCACAAAATATTCCCCCATTTCACGTTGTCATTCCCATTCAAGAGTCTCTTCCCACAGCAACGCCTACCCCAAATCCTGTCTCTGCTCCCGTTGTGAGCTTTACAGATCAGACATCATCTGATGGAACACAAAAACTGACCATGCGTACCGTGCAAACTGGAAATATGAGAGCCTATACATTTACTGTGAGCAACCTGACTACAAATACCGATCGGGTGATTCTCTCCGAAAATGGTGCTACAAACAGCTCGTATCTTGTTCCGTTTAATGCTTTTTCAACAGATAACGCCTATGTGTATCTTGAGAAAAAAGATGCTCAGACTAATCATTTTTTTGTATTTAAAACATCTGGTGAAAGTTTTCCCAATGGACAGGAATATCTTGATATAACCACAAGATTTACAGACTATACGTCAAATTATCAATTGGCAGACGTTACGGGGTGGGGCTCTTCAACCCTTCTTGTTGTCAATACAAAAT
>DASTLH010000067.1:0-2379 GCA_035715145.1 Patescibacteria group bacterium | reverse complement strand
CCATTTTTAGAGAAAAAAGCCTTTCTTGGCAAGCTAATTCGAATGCCAAAAAGAGAAGATATTGAAGTTCCATTCAATATGCAATTGATTATTGAATATTATTCTCGATAATGGTAAAATACAATAACTATGACAGATCCAATCTTTAAAGTTAAAACAAATAAGACAGACGACAACTTCGCAGAGTTCGTTATTGAACCACTGGAACCAGGGTTTGGTTACACACTGGGTCATGCAATGCGAAGAGTTCTTCTCTCAAGTATTCCTGGTGCAGCTGTTGTTGCAGTAAGAATTGCTGGAGTAAAACATAAGTTCTCAGAAGTTCCAGGACTTAAGGAAAATGTTGTAGATCTTCTTCTTAATATTAAAGGCCTCAATATTAAACTCTCAGACACCAAAGATTCAGCAACTCTTAAAATTTCAGTAAAAGGTGCAAAGACAATTACCGGTAAAGATGTAGAAGTTACTGACGGAGTTGAAATTGCAAATCCAGACCATTATATTGGTGCTCTTTCAGGTGATAAATCAAAACTCGAAATGGAATTGGTTGTTGAAAACGGATACGGATATTCTCTCGCTGAAGAAAGACAGGATAATGCACTTGGAATGATTGTTACCGATGCTGTTTATTCTCCAATTAAAAGAGTAAATTACACAGTTGAAGCAACTCGTGTTGGAAGAAGAACAAACATGGACAAATTGGTATTACAAGTTTGGACAAATGGATCTGTCTCTCCAAAAGAAGCACTTGATGAAACATCAAAAGTATTGGCAAAATATTTCACCCAAATTTTTGATGAAGAAGCAGTTGCATCAGTAAGTGAAGCTCCAGTTTCAACATCAGGAATATCAGAAGACGTTTTGAAAATGACTGTTGATGAATTAGATCTACCAACAAGAATTTATAATTCTCTCAGAAACGGTGGAATTGAAACTCTTGGTCAGTTACTCAGTACCCCAAGAAAAGAACTCATTTCAATGAGAAACATGGGTGCAAAATCAATTGCAATTATTGACGACAAATTGAAAGAAAAAGGAATTTCAATCACTCTCTAAGAGTGAGATGAATGGCCTTGCCAACTCGATAAGCGCAGTCCGCATCATACGTCAGAGAGTTGCGGGGAGCGCTTTTCTTTTAGGTTTATGAGAAAAAAAATATTTGGCAGACAATTTAAACGAGACATAAATGAAAGAAAAGCTCTTTTTAAGGGATTAATGACAGAGTTGGTTTTGCGTGAATCAATTAAAACAACATTGCCAAAAGCAAAGTCTATTAAAGGACAGGTTGAAAAACTCGTAACAAAAGCAAAAATAAAAGGGAGAGCAGCAAAACCTCTTCTTCAGCCATTTGTTTCAGCAGAAGCAGTTGAAAAAATTATGTCTGATTTGGCAGAGAGATTTGCAGATAGAAAAGGTGGCTATACAAGAATTATTAAAACAGGAAATAGATTTTCAGATAATGCAGAAACAGCAGTGATAGAATGGGTTATTAAAAAAGAAATTACTAAAGAAAAAACAGAAAAACCAACTAAGAAATCTGAAACAGAAGTAGTAGAAGCAGAAGTAGTTGCTCCTAAGACAGAAAAAGCATCAAAACCAAAAGCTAAAAAGACAGAAAAAAAAGAAGAAAAGAAACCAGCTAAGAAAGCTACAAAGGAGACTAAATAATGACAGTTAGTACAAAACAATCAGATATTCAAAGAGCATGGCACCATATTGACGTCAAGGATAAAACACTTGGAAGAATTTCTGTTGAAATTGCTCATTTGTTAATGGGAAAAGGGAAAACCTATTTTGTTAGAAATTTGGACTGTGGTGATTATGTAGTTATTACCAATGCAAAAGAAATAAAAGTAACAGGTAAGAAAGAAACAGATAAAGTGTATTACAGACATTCAATGTATCCAGGAGGGTTTAAAGCAGAAAGATTAGAAGAGGCACGAGAAAAACATCCAGAAGAAATTTTAAGACACGCAGTAAAAGGCATGTTGCCACAAAACAAATTACGAGATAAAATGCTTAAGCGCCTTTTCATATTTAAAGGAGAAGAACATACCTATCAAGATAAATTTGTAAAGGCAGCATAAATATATGGCAGACGTAAAGAAAAAAACAGTTAAAAGAGATTATTTATACGCAGTCGGAAGACGAAGAGAAGCTGTTGCACGAGTGAGAATTTATACTCACTTAAAAGACGGCGCAACGTGGGGTAAAGAAGAACTCAAAAAAGATCAAATTTTAGTGAATGAAATGCCAATTGAGCATTACTTTTCTGGTCCAATTGCAAAGGCAACATACATGAAACCATTAGAAGTAACAGATACTGTTGGTAAATATGCAATTACTGTGAGAGTTGCTGGCGGTGGAAATTCAGGTCAG
>DASTLH010000066.1:0-8534 GCA_035715145.1 Patescibacteria group bacterium | reverse complement strand
ATATTGTCGATATAGACATTTTGATAATTGGTTGTTGGAGGAAGAGCAATCTCGGTCGTGACAGGAAAGACTTGGTTATTTTTGAGGTGATAGGACAAATTCATGTGATAAATTTGTTTATTTCCAAATGCTATGGAAATTCCAGATTTCCCAAGCTGCGTTTTGGTAAAAGTAAGACCAGTTCCAACATCTGGCTTGGTATAAACAGGCTGGCCAAAGTCACCAGGAACAACAACATGAACACTAAAATCAGAGAAGTCATTCATATCTGCAAGACCAGGAATGTTTACTTCCCAAATGGATCCATTCTTTACCGCCACGTTGGTTGTATCAAATGAAAAGGTAAAAGGAAGTTTTGAGCCCAATCCTATTGCTTTATGGCGAAAAGTAAAAGTAATTTCCTGCCCGTCAGGTGTTGTTTTTAGAGCTGGTGTGAGTATTCCGTCCGGATCTGACGCATACACATTTTGAATATCAGTAAATCCTAGTTTCAAGGTGTAGGACGTTGCGTAATACTTATCAGAAGTATTTACGAGTGTTGTCTGAAACACAACATGCGTCAAACCGTTGTCTTTGACAGAATACGTTCCATCAAAGGTGGTCGAAAAATTGCTGTCAGCAAATGAAGGGGCAACGATTGTAAAAAAAGAAAAAAGAAAGACCAAACCTATCAGGAGTTTCCTCATACAATTATTGTAGCAAATTACAATAAAACTAGAGTACTTTTTTTAAAAACTCCCCTGTATGAGAAGCTTTGTTGGAGGCAATATCCTTTGGTGTCCCTCGTGCAATAATTTCTCCTCCCCGATCTCCACCATCTGGACCTAAATCAACAATATAATCTGCATTTTTTATAACGTCTAAATTATGCTCAATCACAATCACACTATTACCATTATCAACTAATTTTCTCAGAATTTGCAGCAATTTTTCCAAATCTGCAAAATGAAGTCCAGTGGTTGGCTCGTCTAGTAAATAAAGAGCATCTTTTCCTTTTTTAGAAAGTTCTGTTGCCAGTTTTACCCGTTGTGCTTCTCCTCCTGAAAGTGTTGGGGCAGGCTGACCCACTTTCACATACGAAAGCCCAACATCAACAAGTGTTTGAAGATTGTGATGAAGTGCTGGGTGAAATGCAAAAAATTCTGCTGCCTCTGCAACAGTCATTTTTAAAATATCAGAAATGTTTTTCCCGTTAAAAAGAATTTCTAATGCTTCAGCATTATATTGTGTGCCGCCACAGACTTCACACGGGACATACACGTCAGGTAAAAATTGCATCTCAATTTTTATTTGTCCTTCCCCCTGACACGCTTCGCATCGTCCGCCTCTGACATTAAAGGAAAATCTCCCTGGACCATAGCCTCGGAGTTTGGCTTCTTTGGTAGAGGCAAAAATATCTCGGATATAATTAAACGCTCCAGTATAGGTCACAGGGTTACTTCTGGGAGTTCTACCAATTGGAGACTGATCAATAAAAAAGACGTGTTTGAGATACTCATCACCTTCTAATTTTTCATATTTTCCTGGTTTTTCTCTAAAAAAAGGATTTTGTTTTTGCATGAGCGCTTTATAGAGTGTGTCATTAATAAGAGTGGACTTGCCACTTCCAGAAGCACCAGTCACCACAACCAATTTTTGCAAAGGGAACGCAACTGTTACTTTTTTAAGATTGTTTTCTAATGCTCCAGAGATAGTTAAAAACTTTTCTTCAAGAATTCTTGGTTTTTCTGCTGGTAAAACATGAATTTGTTTTTTGCCTGACAAGTATTGTCCGGTCAAAGACTGAGGATTCTTTTTAATCTCATCGGGCGTCCCTTGAGCAATAATGTGGCCTCCATGGACTCCGGCACCTGGCCCAATATCAACAATCATATCTGACTCTTCCATGGTTTCCTGATCGTGTTCTACCACAAGCACTGTGTTGCCTAAATCTCTGAGTTTTTTAAGAGTTTTAATCAACTTACTATTGTCTTTTGGATGAAGACCAATGGAGGGCTCATCTAAAACATACAACACCCCAGTCAAGCCACTTCCAATTTGAGACGCAAGTCGAATTCTCTGCGCTTCTCCTCCTGCAAGACTTGCTGCGCCTCGAGAGAGTGTCAGATAATCAAGCCCGACATCTACTAAAAACTGCAAGCGTTCTCGTATTTCTTTCAGAATCAATTTCCCCACTGTATTTTCCCGCTCAGAAAGTTTTGGAGGAAGTGTTTCAATAAAGCTGAGCGTTTGGCGAATAGATAAATCACAAACGCCCATAATGGATTGCCCATCGATTGTGACAGAAAGTGCTTCTGGCTTCAGACGAGATCCAAGACAATCAGGACAAACTTCGTAGCGCATAAATTTTTCTATCTGGGTTTTAATAAACATGGATTCAGTCTCAGAGTAGCGTTTTTTGACTTCAGCAATAATTCCTTCAAATGGCTCATGAATGGTGGTCATTCGTCCCCAACGATTTTCCCCTTTCACTTCATATTGTTTGCTTCCTGTCCCATGCAAAAGCTTCTCTCGTTGCTCTGGGGTAAATTCAGAGATTGGTTGACTTAAAGAAATAGTGTTGTCCTGAGCAAAGGTCTTCATGGTTCTGGTAAACCAGCTGTCATGAGTAAACGTACTTGAGAACGGAAGAATTCCTCCTTCGTTAATGGACAAATTTTCATTTAAAACCAAATCTTCATCAACAGTCAAAATTGTCCCAAGTCCATTACAGGTTGGACACGCTCCATGAGGTGTATTAAAAGAGAAGATTCTTGGTTCTACTTCAGGAAGAGAAATATTATCTATCGGACAAGCAAATTTTTCAGAAAACAACTCATCAGTCATATCCTTTGGAAAATCAGGCATAGTAAAACCTGTGTCAGTAACAATTGCCACAATTAATTCACTGTTTCCCAGTTTTAACGCCTGCTCAACATCATTTGACACTCTCAAAGTGTCTGTCTGTGGAGCAATAACCAAACTATCAATAACAGCCTCAATAGTATGTTTATTGGTTTTGATAAGCACCAAATCATCATCAAGAGACATAACGCGCCCGTCAATTCTGACTTTTCTATACCCACGTCGTTTGAGATCTTTAAATAATTCTGTGTACTCTCCCTTTCTGTCTTTAACAATAGGAGAAAGGATAAGAACTTTTAATCCCTGTTTTTTGTTGGCACCTTTTTCTTCTGGAAGAGCCATAATTGCCTGACTAATCTGCTCTTTACTCATGTGAGAGATTTCCCGTCCACACTTAGGACAATGAGGATGTCCTACTCTGGCAAATAAAAGTCTCATGTAATCATAAATTTCAGTAACTGTTCCAACAGTAGATCTGGGATTGTGAGAAGTACCTTTCTGATCTATTGATATAGCAGGAGATAATCCTTCTATCAAATCAACATCAGGCTTTTTCATAACGCCCAGAAATTGTCTTGCGTAAGAGGAAAGACTTTCAACATAGCGCCTTTGTCCTTCTGCGTAGATAGTGTCAAAGGCAAGAGAGGATTTTCCACTGCCAGAAAGTCCAGTCATAACTACTAGCTTATTTTTGGGTAAAACAACGTCAATGTTTTTGAGGTTGTGCTCTCTGGCACCTTTAATAGAGATTGTATCCATAGGAAAACCGAATACTCATTATAGCTGAGAATCAAGCCTCAAACAAGTATAACAAGTGCATTTCTTTGGGAGGAAACTAAGCAACTATAGTAGTATAAAATATGAGCTTTCTTTCCTTATAAAACACCCCTTGCATTTTAGAAAGGATATGCTATAGTACGATTCATCGTTAAAAACGATAGATAAAAAACATGGCAGAAAAGACACCAAGACCAGCAGAGACACTTCGATTTATCTACACTCCAAAACCAGGAGAACAGGCAATCATGGGAACAGAACCAATAGTTGTTGATATGGTTCGAGCTCCAAAAAGATTTAGAGCAGAAGAAGCTTCAGGAAAAGACGCAGCACAAATTGCCGATACAATGCTTCGAGTAGTCCCAGGAGAAAGATTTGACAGAAGTAATATCCAGGTTGAAAGAATTCGTACAGACGGGTTTGTGGAAATGTTGCATTTCTGGGATCACAAAACGGAGCGAGCCTATCAAAAAAAAGTTAAGGCAGGAATAATCACTCCTCACACTGAAGATGCACGAAGAAAAGCTAAAAAAGACGCTGTCCCAAGTGCAGAAGCTGATTGGGATGCAAGAAAGCTTGATGCAGCACCTACATGGGGCAAATGGAGAGGCCGCTGGAGAGCATGGAATCCTGTTTTGTCAGAACATCATGTTTTAGGTGGAGCCGTAGCTCTTGCAAGAAAAGACGCAGGGTGGGTATTTGGACTTGGATACGACACTCGAGATATTCGCCATGAACTTGCTCCTGGAAGAACAGTTGCTGAGTATCAGCACGACATCTCAAAAATTCTCAGAAGACTTCAAGATACAGTTTTAGATCCAGCAGATATTGTTCATGGAATTGGTAAAAGTATTGTTGCAATTATTGAAGAACATCAGCGCGGTCTTGATGGTATTGCTCTTGCAGCATTCCAAGCACGATTTCCAAAACTTCGAGAAGCAATCAGCACTGTTATTGCTGTAGAAACAGTTACTTCTCCAGATAGACGAAGAGCGCAAGCTACTCTTTTATCATACGAGGCTGCAGAAGAAGAAGCACTGCACAGACGACTTGGAATTAAACACGAGAAACCAGAAGACAAAAAAGGAAAGAAAGCTTCCGCACAACCAGAAGCACCTGCTGCAAACGCAACAGATGATGCTCAAGTAGCACCAGAGTCAACACAAGAAGCAGTCCCAGCTGAATCAACTCCAGCTGCAACTCCTACAGAGAATCCAGCAACAACATTAAGAAAAAATTTAGTTAAACGAGCAGCTGATGCTGCAAGAAAACAAACTGGAGTTTATGTCCATAGATTTTTCTGGGCTCCATCAAGTGTGGTTGCAACAGAACTAGACAGACGATCTGAGAGACAGGATAGAATTGATATTGCTTATCTTGATAGAATCATTAACGACCCAGATATTGAGAAACGATCCCCTGTTGAACAACGATACAGATTAGACCTTGCTATGGCACTTGTAGGAGCTTTAACCGAGCAAAGAACTGCAGCTCAAAAGCTTGGACGAAGAATGTCTGGAGAATCAGAAGAATTAGAACAAGCAATTGAAGCACGTCTGGAAGCATTCCTTCCTGCAGAAGTTGTTAAAATAGTTAAAGCTGGGCTTGAAAGATTAAAAGGACAAAAATCTGAACTCCCAGCTGACTATGTAGAAGCATTAAAAGCACTCAAGACAAGTGAAATTAATGATTCATATGGTACCTATTTCATGAATGTGGGAGACGCTTCAGAGAAATTTAAAGACAGAACAGACATTCCAGAGCCAACACGAGAACTCTGGAGACAGGCTCATCAGTATGACCAGACTCTCACAGTTGTTGCCAATCATGCATATAGAGCTCTTCATCCTTTAAGAAGAAGTCCACAAAGTGCTTCTGCACAGGCTCAGGCATAAATTTGCCAAAAATTTTCATACTATATCCCCTCTTGCATATTTTAAAAAAAGTGCTATAGTCTGCATCAGGTATGGCAAATAGACCACCAGAACAGTTGTATGTTCGTTATGTTCCTCCTCGAGAAGATGGACCGCAAATAAGCCCGCAATTTGTTGAGAGAACAAGAGGCCCACACATTCATGACATAAAACTCAGACGAGGAGAATTAGGTCGAGTAACTGATGCTGTTGAAGCCTTAAGTGCTCAGCTTCCTGAGGCTGCCCGGGCAAAAGCACGATTTGAAGTCCTCAGAGTACAAAGAACCCCAGACGGTCAATTACAAAGAACTGGAGAAATAAAAGGCTGGAAACCACAAGTAAAAAGAGAACTCAGTGAACGAGAACAACTTCGTGCCTTAGCGACAAAAAAGAAGCGAGCAAAAGATACCTCTGAAGCAAAAGGAATTCTCTCTGGCCTTGTTGCAGGGGAGACACAAGCTGTCAGAAATCAAGAAGCAACGGAGCATGCTCAGATGGTAGCATTAGGAGCTGCTGCAGATACAACATATGCAATCCCCTGGGCGACAGTTTTACGCGGAGGAAAACCGGAGAAAAAAATTGCATCAGAATTTTCTGTCGGGGCAACAGAACATGGCATTGATAAATCTCTCAAAGACGCATTTTTTAGATATAGAGAGACTATTTTAAACCCCGAAGACCATGCAGACGTTTTTGAAAAAGCATCTGATCTTTTTACTGGTACAGAGATAGGTCGAGCAGTTGCAAAAATTCCAGGATTAGATTGGATACCAACTGGTATAATTTTGTTAAATAAATACATTTCCTCTGATACCCCAGAGTCTCAACGTGCACAACTCATTAACGCCGCACTTATTGATGCTCCGGCAGTTACCGGCGCTGTAGCAGAAGCATTAAGTTTAGGCCTTGCCACCCCCGTAGTTATTGGACTTGAAGCATTTAGTGCTTTTTATGCCCTGTTTCTTGACCAAGCTACTATGGAATCAACCAATGATAGACTTGATGATATAAAAGCCCGGGCAAAGGTATTTCTTGCCCATGGCCTTCTGTCTGCAGATGCTAATCCCACAAATAATCCAGTATTAGAAGACTTGCGCTACAACATAGCCTGCGCATTTATTGAAGGGTATGAAGCAGGACCAGGTCTTTTTGAACGGGTAAGCAACGTCGGAGCAGGTTTTTTGGGAGACAATAGTACAACAGGAGAAAGCCAACAACAAATCCATGCAGAATCTGCTATGAGACGCCCTGTCAGTATGGACGCACGAGTTGCAGCAATTGAAATATTAGCTGATACAAAAATCGCTGTAGCCAACTCAGAAGCAGCATCTCAAAAAGACGCAGGAAAACAGCGAGAACTTCAGGCAAAAGCTGCTAAATGGCAACGAGCAAAAAATGAAGCAGCACTTTTACGTGAGACCTATCAACGAGCCCTTCAACTCAGAGCTCAACACAATCCAACAAGAATGTTATTAGAACCAAGATAAAAATATGGCAAGCCAATTAGAAAAAGCACCAATAATTTCAGACTCGCTTAAAGCGCAATTTTCAGGAGCTGTGCCTGAAATGACTATCATAGACGGCCGTGAACGAGGACAAGGACTTGTCTATAGAATGGTTCCTGTTGCCTTTGATGCAGCCTTTCCTAATGGAATTCCCTCTGTTGATTCTCCAGACTTTGCCTCACATTTGACTCCAGAAGAACGAGCAAAAAGAGTACGAAGAGCAAATAGCTTTGGAGGCGTTTTTAGAAGAGCAGTAGAAGCCTCAACAGCTGCGGCTGATGCAAGGGCATATCTTGACCAGGAGCGTGTCAGAAAAGAATTGGCAGGAGAACCAGTAGATGAAACCACCTTCAGACGCCAAGTGAGTACTCTTGTCCCCTATGCACAATCAGAAGCTATTATTGGAGATCCGGTAAGACGATTTGCAGAATTTCAAACTACTCCCAAAAGAGATGATACAAAATATGTGGGAAGAGCAGTTGATGGCGCAATAAAAACCATTACAAAAGGCATAAATGTAAAACCATCTTCTCTTGTTATGGACGGACTTTCTTTTCTTTCAGGCTGGCTTACTTTACCCATTGACGCTCCCCGAGCAGCAAATTCTTTAAGAAAACACAATAGAAGAGCCAATCCAGAAGCAGCTCTTATGTATACGACAACTGCTCTCATTGATTTATGGCCTCACCCAACTCCAGGAATTAGCTCATCTCATGCTCGCTGGGCAACAAATGTCCATAGATTATTAGACCAGGCAATTGTTACCAGTAATATGCATGACAGGATAGTGAAAAATCAGCCTCCAGTTCAAGGACAAGTCGATAGATATGACTTATACCGCTATATTGCCAACTCAACGTTAGACAGAAAAGGACAACCAGGCGCCTTTGGCCCTTCAGAATTACAAAGCATGCACAAAGGAATGATGTCTGAGGCAAATGCTATGAGACGAGAAATGGGACAATACAGACGCGCTCAAAGAAAAGAAATACTTTCCCCATCAGAAATCGAGGCATATACTCGACATATTGCAGGTTTAGAACGCGATCAAGCTCCACAGGCACAATTGAAACTTCTTATCTATACTATGGGTACTCAAATGGAAGAAGTGTTAGACACATTCAATTCCCAACGCCCACAGGAGCAGCGAGTTACTTATAAATAAACACTTTAAAAGTCCTATAGTTGCATTTCCCGCTTAAATTTGATATAAAGTCAAGATGAGAGAAATTCGGAATATGTTGTTTCCAGAAGGGCAACCGCAACGCCCTGCTCTAGAAGCTGCTGGACAAACTCAACCTGAACAACCAACCCAAGAGACTACCAGACGAAGATCATTTGCTGAAGGTGTTCAAGGGATTAGAGATGCACTCAGATTTGAATTTTATAACAGACCACCTCTGCAACCTCAAGAACCCCAACACCGATATGGCCAGAGTGGCTTAACTTATGAAGTAAACCAACCACAGGGCTGGTGGGGATATCTTGGTGCTCC
>DASTLH010000065.1:0-2512 GCA_035715145.1 Patescibacteria group bacterium | reverse complement strand
CTGCTGAAAACGTTTTTACCAGAGGTATACCAACAACTGTTACTATTCTTTCTGTTGCTGATGCATCAGGAACTCCTATCCCAACAAATACAACAGCGCCAGGACAACCAACAAACACCCCTGTTCCCAATGGTGGTGGAGGAAGTGGGGGCAGTGGTGGAAATAGCGGAGGAAGCAGTGGTGGAAGTGGAAGCACCGATCAACCACCTGTATGTAGTAATATCGCAGCGAATAAAGTTGCATCAGATGCATCTGGAATGACATACCAATTTAGTGCCACAGGAAATGATCCAGATGGCACAGTCAGTAAAGTCACCTTTAACTTTGGCGATGGAACTGTTCAGGATGTGACAAATGGAACCGGAACTACCAGCGTCAATGTAGCCGCACAACACACCTACGGCTCATCAGGAACATTCACTGTCTCTGCACTTCTTACTGATAATAGTGGAGCAATTAGCACTCCGTCTACCTGCACGCAAACGCTTACGGTTGGTTCTGGTGGTACTTCGTCTAATCCAACAACAGCACCACTTGCAACAGCAACACCAACAACAGGACCCCTTGTTTCTCCAACCAAAATTCCTGCTACCGGACCTGGTTCTACCATTTTGGCTATAGGAATGGCTGGAGCAGCATTAGTTGTCGTCGGAGCACTCTTCTTTGTAGGACTCTAACTTATTCAGAGGTAATCATGTCAAAAAGTGCTTGTTGAGGAATCTCCACTTTCGAAATTGAAAGCATTTTTGATTTTCCTTTTTTCTGAGCCTCAAGCAATTTATCTTTTCTGGTTCTATCTCCTCCGCTCATTTTTTGCAAAACATCTTTTCTGTACGGAGAGATTTCACCTCTTGCCAAAACTCGCTCATTAATCATGCATTGGAGAATTTGTCTATATTGTTGTCTTGGTAAACTCTCTTTAAGTTTTTCAATCTTGTCCCGTGCAACATAATCTGCCTCGTCTTTGTACACAAATTCTGACAAAACATCAATTGGATTGTCATTAATTCTCATTTCCAACTCAACGAGAGCTGCATCTCTATAATCTTCCAATTCATAATCAATGCTGGCAAATCCCGCTGTCACACTTTTTAAATCAGATGACAATCCGCGAATAAACATACTGTATGGCATATCATATTCTAGAATGACATTACTGTCCTGATACTCCATGTGAAGGAGTGATCCACGTCTTTTTTGACACACAGTCATCACGGCCCCTAGGTATTGCTGAGGGACATGCACTGACAAATGCATATATGGTTCTTTGTATCCCCCTAACTCATTTTTTTCATATTGCACATGAGGAAGAGTAAAAAGCGGCTCTATACCAAATTCACGAGAAAGTCGTTGTTTAAAAATATCTGCATGTAACAATCCTAAAAACCCAACTCGAAATCCACTTCCTAAAAACGCAGAGTATTCTTCATGGAAAGTAAGAGAAGCATCAATGAGAGCTAGTTTTGTCAATCCTTCTTTCAATGCTACCAGCTCATCAGTAGATTTTGGATATACACCAAAAAATACCATCGGCTTAGGAGTAGTATACCCAGACAATGCATCCACTTTTGCATTCTGTAAGGTAATAGTGTCTCCCACACGGCAAAGCCTGATATCTTTGACTCCAGTTACAATATACCCAATTTGTCCGGTTGTCAGTTTGCCTGAAGGGACAAGCGTAGGAGCAAAATACCCTACGTCAATTGCATTTGTTTTTGTACTTGTCTGTATAAGATAAATGCTCTGATTTGTTGTTATTTCTCCATCAACAATTCTCACAAATGAGACAACTCCTCTATGTTCGTCATACACTGCATCAAAAATAAGAGCTCGCAGCGTTGCTTGAGTATTTCCCGATGGCGGTGGAATTTTTTCTATAACTTCTTGAAGGAGTCGCTCAACATTTTCTCCTGTTTTTGCAGAGATAAAAAGAATTTCTGAAGCGACAAATCCCATACTTTCCAACTGTTTTACTGTTTTTTCTACTTCTGCTCCATCCATGTCAATTTTGTTAATAGCAGGAAGAATTGTCAGCCCTTCTTTTTGTGCAGCTCTAAAGTGCGCAACTGTTTGTGCTTGTACTCCTTTTGTTGCGTCCACTAGAAGAACCACACCCTCACATGCTGCTAAAGTTCGAGAAACTTCATAGGAAAAATCCACGTGACCAGGAGTGTCAATTAAGTTCAACTGATATTCTTCGTTATTATACCGATAGTGCATTCTTACCGGTGCCAGTTTTATGGTGATTCCCCGTTCCCTTGAAATTGGGTTTTGATCTAGAAATTGTTCCTGTTTTCCCAAAACATCCTTTCGAATAGTTTGAGTTATTTCAAGAAATCTATCAGACAAAGTCGATTTTCCGTGATCTATATGTGCAATAATTGCAAAATTTCTAATATGTTTTTGGTCCATGGGATTTCATTTTAACACATTTCATGCGTATCCTGTAAAAACTTGCTATACTTTTTGTATGACTGAAGTTAAAACTCATCAACAAGAGCAACCTTCTACT
>DASTLH010000064.1:0-2935 GCA_035715145.1 Patescibacteria group bacterium | reverse complement strand
ATCATTACAATCAGTAGTTTTTGAGACTACCGCGTATACCATTCCGCCACCTCGGCAAACACATTCGTATTGCTCTTGGCCTTGGAGTATTATATACTTTTTCTCATACCTGTTTCAATCAACGGATTTACTATGAATTACCGACTTCCATTACATATAAAACCAAGTATCTATAAAATTCGACTCAGACCTAATTTCTCTGATTTTACTTTTACAGGAGAGGAGATAATTACTATTTCTGTTTTGGAAGAGACGAAGGACATTATTCTTCATAGTGCTGATTTAACAATTACAAAAGCTGTTTTGGAAGACACTACCGGTAAACATACGGCCACAATTTCTTTTGATAAAGAACAAGAACACGTTATATTTACTTTTCCTCAAAAAATATCAGTTGGAGAAAAAGAACTTCATATTGAGTTTAATGGAATTCTTAGTGACAGGATGCGCGGGTTTTATCGAAGTAAATACTATGTTGAGGGAGAAGAATTTTATCTGGCAACGTCTCAGCTAGAAGAAACCGATGCACGACGCGTTTTCCCATCATTTGATGAACCATCTCACAAGGCAGTTTTTGAAATAACTTTGGAGATTCCAAAAGACCATCAGGCAATTTCCAACACAATCCCTGTTGAGATTATTGAAGAAGAAGAAATTCAAATTGTCAGATTTTCTCCAACGCCTAAAATGTCTACGTATCTTGTTGCGCTTATTGTGGGACGATTTGATGTTTTGGAAAAGAAAACAAAAGATGATGTTTTGGTGCGAGTTTTTGTGACTCCAGGAAAAAAGCATCAGGCAGAATTTGCTCTTGAAGTTGGCGTGAAAATGCTTGAGTTTTATACCGACTATTTTGGTATTGCATACCCATTGCCGGTTTTGGATTTAATAGCTGTTGCTGATTTTGACGCAGGAGCAATGGAAAACTGGGGAGCAATTACTTTTAGAGAAACAGCGCTTCTTATCGATCCAGAGCATTCTGCATCCGTTAATAGAGAGCGGGTTGCCATTGTTATTGCCCATGAGTTGGCACATATGTGGTTTGGGAATTTGGTTACCATGGAGTGGTGGACCTATTTGTGGCTTAATGAGGGATTTGCCGCATACATGGAATATCTGGCAACTGATGCTGTTTTCCCTGAATGGAAAATGTGGGAGCAATTTATCGCAGTTGATCACAATAGCGCATTAGGGCTTGATGGATTAAAAAATACTCACGCTATTGAAATTGACATTCATCATCCACGAGAAATTACAGAGATTTTTGACGCTGTAAGTTATGCAAAAGGAGCAAGCGTTATTCATATGCTGGCTACCTATTTAGGAGCAGATATCTTTAGAAAAGGACTTCAACTCTATCTTAATAAACATGCCTATGGGAATGCCACGTCTGAGGATTTGTGGAATGCATTCTCAAAAGTAAGCGGGCAGGATATCGCGTCTCTTATGAATGGGTGGACCAGACAGCCCGGATATCCGGTTATTGCCGCAACGAAAAAGGAAAATAAGCTTACTCTTTCTCAAAAACGCTTTTTTGCCAGTAGACTTTCTCGAGAAGAGGAAAAGGAAAAACCTCTTTGGCAAATTCCTTTAGTGAATAGTATGAATGGAACTCTAGACGAGTTTATTCTTCAAAAAGAGCAGGAGACCTTTGATAGTAAAGCAGACTGGATAAAATTAAATACTCAGGAAGCTGCATTTGTGAGAGTTTCTTATGATGAAAAAATGATTGAAGCATTACAAAAAGCATTGTCTGAGGGAAAACTTTCTACCATTGATAGATTGGGAATAATTCGAGACATTTTTGATTTAGCATTTGCTCAAGAAGCGTCAATTACAACGGCATTAGATATGGCAAAATCATATGATACAGAAACTGAGTATGTTGTTTGGCTTGAGCTTGTTGGACAACTGGATAAGCTCTACGGGCTCATAGGAGAGGATATAAAGCTTCAAGAAACACTTGCTCGCTATGCACGAGAGCTTTTAAGTAAAATTGCTCTGAGAGTCTCTTGGGAACCTCAAAAAGGGGAGTCTCACAATGCTTCTCTTTTAAGAATGGTAATTCTGTCTCAACTGGGAAAATTTGGAGATAAGAAAACCATCACAACAGCACAAGAATATTTTGCAAAATTTTTTGCGGATAAAACACCAATCAATCCAGAAATTCGGGGGATTGTGTATACCATCGTTGCAAGAAACGGCGGACAAAAAGAATTTGACACATTTGTTGCCATGTATAGAAAAGAAGACTTGCATCAGGAAAAAGATAGAATTGCTAAAGCACTGACTTCCTTTACCAGTCCTCAGATTATTTCACAAGTACTTGAATGGACTATCTCAGAAGATGTGAGGCTTCAGGATTGTAGTCGATTTATTGCTGTTCTGTTCTTAAGTCCAGGAGCACGGGCGGCTACATGGGAGTTTATTAAATCCCATTGGGTTACTCTTGAAAAACAGCTGCGAGGAACCCATGGACTTGGACGACTTATTGATTTGGCAGGGGAGATGACTTCAGAAAAACAGGCACAAGACGTTGAGGCATTTTTCAAAAAACATCCTACCCCTCAGCTGACTCGAAGTATTCAACAGGTTATAGAAAGTATTCTTCAAAGGTCAGATTTTCTTTCTTCTCAGAGAAAACACATTGATTCTTATTTTTCTTAAATCTGGTTTTTTTGCCAAGTTTCTGGTATTATTACAACTATGAGTGTTGTATCAGAGCTTCGTGCAGGTGTTATTTTTCAAGAAGACGGACAGCTTTTTCAGGTGCTTAATTACGAGCATGTGAAGCTGGGTCGGGGAAGTGCCACGATTAAAGTAAAAGTAAAAAACCTCAGAAGTGGCTCCATTACAGAAAAAGGATTTACCAATGGTGCAAAAGTACAAGACGTAACTGTTTTCAAAAAAGAACTTCAGTATTTATATCAAGATG
>DASTLH010000063.1:0-27469 GCA_035715145.1 Patescibacteria group bacterium | reverse complement strand
GGAGCCTGCGTCCTATCAGCTAGTTGGCGGGGTAAATGCCCACCAAGGCAATGACGGGTAGCTGGACTGAGAGGTCGATCAGCCACAACTGCACTGAGACACGGGCAGTACATCTACGGATGGCAGCAACTGGGAATATTGGGCAATGGGCGAAAGCCTGACCCAGCGACGCCGCGTGGAGGAAGACAGCTTTCGGGTTGTAAACTCCTTTTGCCAAGCCTTTCACAGCTTGGAGAATAAGCATCTACTAACTACGTAGCCCCTTTAGGGGTTGGTGCGTAGTATAAATTCCACTATATGCTGGAAAACTTTGTTAATACTCATCTACCTTTATGGTGAAAATGGTGAGTAAAACCCTAAAAAACCGCGAGACTGGTATATGGGTTGCAAAACAATCAGCAGGGAAGATTCTATGAAAATAGAAAACCCTCAGAGACTATACGTGGAACTTGTTGAAAAACAATGAAGATATAGTCCATGTTCGAATCGTTAAGTCGAATCGGGCCAGAAGTCTCGGTAATACGTAGGATGCAAGCGTTATCCGGATTCATTGGGCGTAAAGTGTGCGCAGGCGGAATGAATAGTCGTATCTTAAAGACTAAGGCTTACCCTTAGCATTGGATACGATACTCTCATTCTAGAGGATAGATAGGGGTGCTGGAACAGCTAGTGTAGCAGTGAAATGCGTTGATATTAGCTGGAACACCAAAGGCGAAGGCAGGCACCTAGGTTTTTCCTGACGCTCATGCACGAAAGCTAGGGGAGCAAAACAGATTAGATACCTGTGTAGTCCTAGCCGTAAACGATGTCCGCTAGCTCTCACACAAGTGGGGGTGTAAGCTAACGCGTTAAGCGGACCGCCTGGGGAGTACGGCCGCAAGGCTAAAACTCAAAGGAATTGACGGGGACCCGCACAACCTGTGGAGCGTGTGGTTCAATTCGAGACAAAACGAAAGACCTCACCAGGGTTTGACATATTAGCGTTCTATTTCCTAGAAATAGGAGAAATCCGTAAGGAGGCTAGTACAGGTGCTGCATGGCTGTCGTCAGCTCGTGCCGTGAGGTGTTCCCTTAAGTGGGGAAACGAGCGCAACCCCCATCTAATGTTAAATTATTCATTAGAAACGGTCCCATTTGTATGGGAAGGAAGGAGGGGTAGACGTCAAGTCAGCACGGCCCTTATACCCTGGGCCACACACACACTACAATGGCGAAAAACAGCGAGTTGCAAGCTAGCGATAGCAAGCTAATCTCTTAAATTTCGCCTCAGTTCAGATTGGAGTCTGCAACCCGACTCCATGAAGCCGGAATAGGTAGTAATCGCGGATCAGCGTGCCGCGGTGAATACGTTCTCGGGTCTTGTACACACCGCCCGTCAAGGCAGCAAAGTCGGGGGCTATCGAACACTGCAACCGCGGTGGAGATAGAATTCGGCGATGAAGCTTAAGTCGTAACAAGGTATCCTTAGCCGAAGCTGAGGATGGATCACCTCCTTTCTAAAAAAAAGAGAGAAGGTACGGCAAACCTGGCAATTGTCGCTTATAGCAATATAAGGGGTGGTTGACTAGGCTAAAAAGTACAAACACCTAGGTGCAGGAGGGCACCTAACTCATGGCTCAACCATAGTAAACCAATCCTCTTTATCCCTACCACTTCCAGATGCTTAAGAAAGTATCTGTTGCGCTGTTTTTTTGTGGGAAACTCGGAAAAAAATTACGAAGTAAGACTTGCACTCATGCGTTTGAGAAGATGTTTGGTGCGGGGAACAACTGAGTTAACCAACCTTCTTCCATTTTTTAAAGATAAAACTGCTTCTCTGTGTTTTTGAATAGTTTTCAAGTATCGATAGGGGTATTCAAGATAAGGAGTTAGTTTTTTCCATCGTCTGGGTGAGGAGGAAACAATAAGTTTGTAGTCAAATAATACTTTTCCATATTTTGCGATATGGATTGCCAAATCAACATCTTCGTGCACTTCATGATCATCAAGGCAGACTTCTTTTTTTATTTTTCCCCACATTGATTTTCTTAAAGAGATATTAGGACCAAATAGACAATCATGGTGTAGCACTTGTTTGAAAGTGCGGAAATACACTGTCATAGGAAGCTTTTCAACGTTTGAAATCAATCCATAAAATTGTGCGGGGCCGGAAAGTGCCATTAAGTCTTTGTCTTCAAAATGTTTTTTTATCCGTTTAATCCAGTTTTTGGGGACTCTTGTATCTGCGTCGGTTCTGGCAATAATATCTCCTTTTGCACTATCAAATCCTTTATTTCGTGCAGGGATCATTCCTTGTTTTTTTTCGTTAATTACTCTTACTTGAGGAAATTTTTTAAGAATTTCAGGGGTTTTGTCAGTGGAATTATTATCAATAACAATAATTTCATCAGCAGGTTGGGTTTGATTCAGGACGCTTTTGAGGCATTCTTCAATATATTCTTCTTCGTTATAGACAGGAATGATGACAGAAACCTTCATAGAGATTTATTATACCTTACAACTCATTGCTAACTCAAATAAGACAATTAGCTTGCGATAAAGAGGAAAAATTGATACGCTATTGCATATGTCTCTTCAGGTTACTGCAATTGTTCCTGCCTACAATGAAGAAAAAAAAATTAAGGTAGTTTTAAATACACTGCTTTCCAGCGGGGAAATTGAGCAGGTAATTGTGGTAAATGATGGTTCAACAGATAAAACGCTTTCTGTTATTGGAAAAATAGAGGGAATAGATGTTATTAATCTTCCCCAAAACTGTGGAAAGGCTGCAGCTATTGTAGCTGGTGTGCAAATTGCAAAAGGAGACATTGTGGCCTTTATTGATGCCGATCTGACAGGTCTGACAAAAGAAAGTGTGCATGAATTAATTGCTCCCTTAAGAACAGATGAATATGATGCTTCAATTGGCTATAGAAGTGCTCCGGCAGATAAGTTAATCTTTATGCCTCTTTCAGGAGAGAGGGCATACTTCAAAAAAGATATTATTCCTCATATGGAAAAAATAAAAAACAAAGGATATGGCATGGAACTATATCTTAATTATGCGTTTAAGGATAAGCGTATCAAGCTTTTAGGTTTAAAAGGAGTAAAGCATACAATGAAGTACAGTAAGCAAAAATATCATATTGCCTTTAAAGGAATTGTTGACGAATTTGGTGATATTTTTAAAGAAATTTTCCGCCAGAAAGACCCAATTTCCTTTTTTATCCATGCATATTTATACCCATTTTATATTAAAAAACCTTTAAGAAAAAAATCCTCAAATTCTCTTTTTAAATAGGTTCTAGCTTCTTTTTTAGGCATTTTTATGGTACACTTATCTTCAATTCTTCCATTTTTGGCGCGGTGGTGAAGCAGTTAACACAGCTGTTTGCAGAACAGCCATGCGGGGGTGCAAGTCCCTTCCGCGCCTCCAAATAATTTTTCTGATACTATACCTATATGGCATTTGAAAGAGACGCATCATTTACCCCTCAAGAAGCTCCTGTGCGAGACGCGGGTTTTAGTGAAGAAGAACAAGCAAAAGTTATTGAAGGCTCACACATGGATATCAAACAAATTAAAAAAAGGAAGCCAATTCAAACTGTCTCCAGGCAACAGAAAATTTATTCTTCCTATCTTGCTCTTGGCGAAAAAGTCTCTTTGTTGGTTGGGCAACTGAGTGACATGACAGACAATGAAAGACAACGGGATATGCTTTTGTCAGAGATAAAACAAATTCGAGCCCTGCAAGATGAATTACTCTCGTGTCTTTTGCTAGAGCAGCGTGGAGAGTTATCTCAATTAACAACTTCCAAAGAGGCGTGGAATTTGATAGAATAGGGATCTACGGGCAGCTAGTTCATTGGTTAGAACGCTTTCCTGATAAGAAAGAGGCGCGTGGTCCGATTCCACGGCTGCCCACATTCCGTACAGTTTTTCTTCTTTTCCTTCACAGAATTTCTCATTTTTTATTTTTCTTCCCCAAAGGAGTATAATGGCGCGTATGAGTGAAGTTATCTATAAAGGAGTTTCTGTTACTGCAACAAGATTGGCAGAGACGTATAGCAATGTTATGCATCGATTTCAAATCAGGTTGTCTGATATGAGTAGTCGGTTGGGCATAAAAGGTGGTTTGGTTGCAACATCCGGGCCAAAGGGAGAGGTAAAATTGTGTATTGATGGACGGCCAAAAGATGAGGCGGCAGAAGTAGTTGATTTAACAAAAGAATCATTGCCAGTTGGAGAGAGACGAATTCATTTTCCCGGTGGCGTGTATGGTATTTATGTAGCTGTGCAAAAGCAAACAGGCCTTTCTGCTCAAGAAACAGTTGACGTGGTGGGTGAAGCCTTAGGACAGGAGGCATGGATTCATACCGATGACCATAGTAAACACGAAGGAAAGATTGGCTGTGCGTATACAAAAGCATTACTGGATCCAAAATTAGGACCAGCAATGGGAGTAAATCCTGATCGTGCACGAGAAATTTGGGATATTTTATATCCACATGCGACAGTTGCAGAGTATAGGGGGCCGCATAAAGAAGGCGCTGCTTTTATTGTAAAATCTTCTGATATAACTGTGATGTCTCCCAATGAAGATGGACAGGATTTTGTTTATGATCAGGCAAGAATGAACAACTGGATTACAACAGTATTTGGTCCAAATATCCTTCAAAAACTTCCAACGTTGGACGTTGGTCAATTGTGGAAGGACTTGGACGCTCAGGCTGTTTTGGCTCTTCAAATTTTAACTGCGCCAAAAGAAGGGGTACACAATGGGTTGCCTATCTACGAGTTGTCCACAAAAAGAGATGCTGTTTTGAGAAGACAGGTTTAGTTAGTTTTTATTTATCGTCTGAAAGAGGATTTGTTTGGGGAGGAGGATTGTTTTCAGGATTTAGATCCACATCTTCTAAAAATTGCTCATACCATTTGAGTGCACCTTCAACAGTCATTTGTTGTCCTAATCGTTGTAGTGCCCCTCGTCTGCCTGTTCTGAGGGTTCTCATAAGTTTTCTTGTTCCTTTGTGAATAGCGCCAATATAGTCATAGTCATTCTCTTCATGAAGCTTAAATTTTCTAAAAAGGGCATGAAGACTTTTGGGCATTCTTGTTTGCATTTGGTTTTTGTCAAACAGGTACAATATGCCGTTTGCATGAAACGCTTTTTCCAGGGCTGTTGCATCATAAGGATCTATTTGGTCAAATACACCATCGTCGCCATTATGAAGTTTTATTCCTAAGTCTTCGGGGCTGATGTTGGGAAACGCTGTTCCAGAAAGAAGCGTGTTGTATCTGCTACAAAATTGTTGGATAGGGAAAAGGCCTTGTTTTGACTCAACTGTTTCTTGCATTGTTTCAAGAGCGAGTCCATAGAGTACTGCGGCAAAGTTGAGTCGTATTAATTTTTTCTTTGACTCACTTGCCTCAAGAAAAGCTCTCCCTGAGGAAAAGTGTATGCCTCCTGGATAAAAGTTTGATGGTTGTTTATCTCTTAACGCTTCATTGGTGATTCCTTGAAGATACTGTGCCCCTGTTCTCATGAATAACTGGGCAAGGGAAAGCTCGTCAGAAAGGAGTGGCGCAAATCGTAATTCAGCTCTGGTATGCTCGTCATTAATTGCCTCCTGAATTGCTGTGGGGTTTCCTTGGAGGGCACTTTGCAAACCAACAATGTTGGGGTATCTTGGAGCGTCTGCTGATGCCATGAACTGAATTATAGGGTGTATTTTTAGATATGACAAGAGAAAAGTTCTCTCTAGCAGTTTAATGGTAATTGTTATTTGTCACTTGACGCAGGAAAATTTTGCTATACAATTAACATATCAGAAATTATCCTTCATCCTTCAAGATTCCTTCTTAGGTAAAGTGAGTGAATCTTTCTCGTTATCGAGAAAGGTGTTTATGTCGCTTTATTCAACAGTTATCTCAACCAGAAGAACACTTATTCCACTTTCCGCTCTTTCTCAGGAGCAAGATATTGCTGTGGTGCAGGAAAAAATAAGTAAGAAAGTCAGGTCTCTTTTTGGCGGTTCTTTAGCAATTCGTTTTGTAGATTCTGGATCTTCTAATGCAGAAGAGCAGGAAGCGACCGCTCTTTCAAACGCATTCTACGACTCAGAACGATTTGGAATTCATTTTGTTGCATCTCCCAGACATGCTGACATGCTTATGGTTTCAGGGGCTGTTAGCCGGAACATGGCGCTTGCTTTAAAAAAGACTTACGATGCAATTCCAGAACCTAAAATAGTTGTCGCGATTGGTGATGATGCAATTGACGGGGGTATATTTAAAGATTCGTATGCAGTTTTAAATGGAGTGCACAATGTTGTTCCTGTCCATTTTCAAATTCCTGGTGATCCACCCAGTGCCAGAGATATTCTTGTTTCACTTTTATACATATTAGAAAAAATTGAAAGGAAACAACAATAATGATTGCAACACTTTTTCTTATGATTATGAGCTTGTATGGCATTGGGGCTTTTACCTCTTTGCTTTTTAGGAAGAATAAGGAAGTTGCCACTATTTACGGCAACTTTTTTGCTATTGCAGCATCAGTGTTGGGGATTATTTTAGGAGGAGAAATTTTGTTGACCCAAACAGTTCTAACAGGCACTTTCCCTACATCTCTTCCTCTTTTTTCTCTCACATTCCGTCTTGATAGTCTTTCTGCTTATTTTCTTCTCATAATAAGTACTGTTGCGCTTGCTAGTTCCACATATGGAGTAGGGTATATGCGACATTATTTTAGTAAATATAATGTTGGCGTATTTGGATTTTTCTACAATCTTTTTCTTCTGAGTATGGTATTGGTTGTGACTGCAAATAATGCGTTTTACTTTTTATCAGTGTGGGAAATAATGTCTCTTTCCTCTCTTTTTCTTGTTCTTTTTGAATATCACAATGGCGAAACACTAAAAGCAGGAATTGTTTATTTTGTCATGACTCATGTTGGAACTGCCTGTATTGTCGCTGCATGTCTTCTCTTATATGGCGCAACAGGATCATTTGATTTTTCTACAATTGCACGGCTTTCATCTCATATTCCAGATGCCATAAAGGCAGCAGTTTTTGTATTGGCGCTTATTGGATTTGGAACAAAAGCAGGTATTATTCCTCTTCATATCTGGTTGCCAAAAGCACACAGTGCAGCACCATCTCATGTCTCTGCTCTTATGTCTGGTGTGATGATTAAACTGGGAATTTTTATGATGTTTCGTTTCTTTATTGAGATTCTTGGTCAGGGTCCATTCTGGTGGGGAGCAATTATCTTAGCGATTGGAGCAATTTCATCTGTTTTGGGAGTGCTGTATGCTCTTTCAGAACATGACATTAAGCGACTTTTGGCATATCACAGTATTGAAAATATTGGAATTATTTTACTGGGGCTTGGAAGCAGTATGATTTTCTTAAGTCTTCATTTACCAGCGTTGGCATTATTAGCTGCTTGTGCAGGCCTTTTCCACACCTTTAATCATGCAATCTTTAAATCACTTCTTTTTATGGGAGCAGGATCTGTTATTCATGCAACTCACACAAGAAACATAGAAGAATATGGGGGATTGATAAAACATATGCCATACACAGCATTGTTTTTCCTTATTGGGTCAATTGCTATTTCAGGACTTCCTCCGTTTAATGGATTTGCCTCAGAGTGGGTGACATTTCAAAGTTTGTTTGCAGGGATTAGTTTGTTGGATGTTGCAGGCAAAACGCTTTTCCTTTTTGCAGCAGGATCGTTAGCTCTCACTGGCGGTTTGGCCGCTGCGTGTTTTGTTAAGGCATTTGGTATTACTTTCCTTGCTAGACCACGGAGCCACGAGTCTGAAAAAGCAAAAGAATCATCACTATGGATGATTGTTCCTTTGGGTTTTCTTTCACTTTTGACTATTATTTTTGGGCTGGGAGCCGGGTGGATAATTGAAGGATTAAAACAGATTCTTTTGAGCGTAGGAAATTTTGGAGTTGCTTTTTCATCTTCATCCACAAGTCCAATGACTATTGTTGCTCAGAACGGTTTTGCTCAGTTGAATATGCCAATTGTTTTTTTGAGTATGGTAGTTAGTATTCTTGTTGTGTATTTCTTTACCAGAGTTATCTCTGCAAAACAAAAAGTTGCAAGAGGAGCTACCTGGGATTGTGGGTATATTGGTCTTGAAGGACACATGGAAATTACAGCAACGGCGTTTTCTCGTACTCTTATTATGATTTTTAAAGGGTTGTTTCAACCAAGCCAACAGCATCAGGTAGAGTATATTGATGCAGATATTCGATATCTTAAAAAATCTCACGCAGTAAATATTGCAACAGAAAATCTTTATGAAAAATATTTTTACACACCACTTCAAATTATTACAGAAGGTATCTCTAGAAAAGTAAAAGTAATTCAGGGAGGAAACCTTAATGAATATCTTTTGTATATTTTTATTGCGATTATTGGATTATTGGTTTGGATGAGGTACTTTTAATATATGATATTAATTATTTTAAAATTTATTTTGTTGCCACTTCTTTCACCACTTATGGTAGGTATTGTGAGGAAAGTAAAAGCATTGATGCAAAATAGACAGGGCGCACGAATTTATCAGCCATATTTTGATTTGTGGAAATTGTTTCATAAAGATGAAGTTATTTCTCCGGACGCATCATGGATTTTCTTTGCTACCCCATATATTTTATTTGGACTGAGTATATTGGTTTTGGTAGCAGTTCCAGTGTTTGGTTCTGTTGAAAGTCTTATTCCATTTAGCGATTTTTTAGTAGTAATTTATATGGTAGCAGCTGCTACTTTTTTTCTTGCTCTTTCAGGAATTGATGTGGGAAGTGCATTCGGCGGATTTGGTTCAAGCAGGGAAATGACTCTTGCTGCATTAACAGAGGGAGTTTTATTATTTGCACTGCTTCCTGTTGCTCTTTTAACACACACAACCAATCTTGCTCTTATGGCAACGTATGCTGCAAACCTTCCGGTGACTTCTTATTTTGCCGTTATCACTGCATTTTTAGGATATATTATTGCCATGTTTTCAGAGACAGGAAGAATTCCTTTTGACAATCCTGCAACTCATTTGGAATTAACTATGATTCATGAAGCAATGATTTTGGAGTATTCTGGAAAAAGGCTTGCATTAATAGAATGGGCAAGTGCAAATAAATTACTATTTTTTGCTCTGTTGGGAGTGAATATGTTTTTCCCCAAAGGACTAACTCAAGCAGGAGATCCAATGGCTCTTTTGAGTGCATTTGGAATAAGTGTATTCAAAACAATTCTTCTTCTTGTTGTTATTGCAGTTGCAGAATCCAGTGTCGCAAAATTCAGATTATTTAGGTTGCCTGATATATTATTAACAGGATTTATTTTAGGGATTATTGCTATCCTTGTTGCCGTTATATAAATATGATAAATACAGTTTTTAATTTACAATTGCTTTGTGCGTCACTTATTATGTTGTCAATTATTCTTATGCATATTGTTAAAAAGAATAGTACACTTGTGACTGCCTATATTCTTCAATCTTTAGGCCTGGTTGTCTTATTAGGGAGCGGAGCAATTCAAGAAAAATCTTTTGGGCTTTTGGTTGTTACAGCTATTATGTTTGTCATTAAAATTATTGTGGCTCCTTCACTCTTCATACGATTAATTAAAAAAAGTCACTTAAATTTATCAGCAAGTACCTATCTTAACATTCCGCTAACTCTTTCAATTTTGCTTGGTATATTGGTATTTTCTCAATCAGATATTTTAACACCACTTCTCACTCTCTTGCCGGTCATTCCTCAAATTAAAACTATTCTTATCAGTGGGATTCTTATGTCATTGTTTCTTATTATTAATAGAAAAGGAGCATTATCTCAAATTATTGGAGTGCTTTCTTTGGAGAATACAATTTTTGTCTTTGGCATATTTTTAGGAGTAAGACAATTAAGTGCGTTAGAAATTGGATTGTTATTTGATGTGTTTTTCTGGATTGTGGTTTCTTCAGTTTTTGTTACAATGATTTATCGAAACTTTGGATCTTTCGATATTAGTAAATTGAATCAATTAAAAAAATAATATGGCAATAATTTTATTACTAGTAATACCAATAATCGCAATTATTCTTTCTGCGCTTTTTGGTCATAAAAAAGAAATTTTAGAAAAAATAAATTGTGTTTCTTCAGTTTTGGAATTGTTGGCAGGCGGATATATTGTCGAGCAAGTCGTTGTATCCCATTCATATTCATTGTTCCCTTACTTTTCTGTAGAAGCTCTGAGTGCTTTGATATTAGGGCTAACTGTTTTAGTGGGAATAATTGCTACCTTTCATGGCGTTGAATACTTTGAATTAGAACTTGGGAAAAAGATGATTAGTGAAAAAACAATGCAGCATTCATACATATTAATGAGAGTATTTTTAGTTTCAATGTATGCAGCAATTGTCACTGCTAATCCAATTATTATGTGGATTTCAATTGAAGTGACATCTCTTACCAGTGTATTTCTTATTAACTTTTTCAATAGACCAGAAGACTTGGAAGCTGCATGGAAATTTCTTATTATTAATTCAGTAGGACTTTTATTTGGGTTGTTGGGGACATTATTATTTCTTTCACAGGGAGAAGGACTTGGCAGAATTTTTATTCAATGGACCGATTTGATGAGTGTTGCCCATAGTATGAGTCCAACACTTTTGAAATTTGCCTATTTATTTGTCATCATCGGTTATGGAACAAAAATGGGATTTGTCCCTATGCATACATGGAAACCAGACACATACAATAAAGCACCTCTTCCCGTTGTGGCACTTCTTTCAGGAGCTTTATTAAACGTTGCCTTTCTCGCAATTCTTCGTTTTACCCTTATTGCCAATATTTCAATTGGAAAAGCATTTAGTCAAAATCTCTTTCTTTTCTTTGGATTTATTTCAGTTACTTTAGCAGGAAGTATTATTTATACCCAGAAAAATTATAAGAGAATGCTTGCATACTCAACTATAGAGCATGCAGGACTTATGCTCTTGGGAATTGGTTTTGGAGGCATTGGGATTTTTGGAGCGCTTCTTCATATGATTTATCATAGTTTGGGAAAAGCATTTTTCTTTTTGCTATCAAGCAACGTTGCTGTGAGATATAGTTCTTCAATTATTGCAGAAGTGAAGGGGCTTCTGAAAACACTTCCTGTGACTGGCGTTTTATATATTTTTGCCTTTTTGTTTATTACAGGAATGCCACCATTTGGTATTTTCTTTAGTGAATTTTATATTTTTCTTGGAGGGTTTGCCCATCACATAATTATTACCAGCATTGTTATTCTTATGCTTATCTTTGTGTTTGTAGGGTTTTTCAGAAGTATTATTTCTATGGTATTTACCCCAGCACCAGAAGGGGTAGAACAGGGAGAAACAAGCATGTGGGGGTTGGTTCCTGTTGGAGCTTTAGCCCTTATTCTTGTCATTATCAGTTTTTATTTGCCACCATTTGTGACACAATTACTAAAAGAATCAGTACAAACAATTACTAATATACGATGAAACAAATTGATATAACAACAAAGTATTTAAATGGTTTAAAAACCAGGCAAACAGGAAATCTTATTGTTGCAAGTGTAACAAAAGAGGCATTGGTTCCTGTTGTCTCATCGTTAAAAAATACATTTGGATTGCCTCTTTTGAGTATTAAAGCAACAGATGAAAGAAAAGAGGGAAAAGGATTTGTTTTGTATTATCTGTTTGGTATTCCAAAATCTGAGGTATCTATTGCCTTAGAGTTAGCATTGGGAAAGGAGACATCATTCCCGTCCCTTGTTGGGCTTATGTATGAGACGTCATTGTATGAGCAGGAAATTGAAACATTCTTTGGTTTAACTGCAGAAGGACATCCGTATACACAACAATTTATCCTTCATGAAAACTGGCCAAATGGAGTGTATCCTTTGAGAAAAGATTTTGCTTGGAATAAAAAAGTACCAACAGGAAAAGGAACTCCCTATGTATTTTCTCGGGTTGCCGGAGAGGGGATTTATGAGATTCCTGTTGGACCAGTTCATGCAGGAGTTATAGAACCAGGTCACTTTAGATTTAGTGTTGCAGGAGAAGAAATTTTGGCATTGCAACCACAACTTGGGTTTGTTCATAAGGGAAGTGAAAAATTATTTGAAGTGCTCCCTTTTGAGAAAAAATTAAAATTATCAGAGCATATTTCCGGAGATACTTCTTTTAGTCATAGTTTGGCTTTCTGTCAGGCACTTGAGACTTTGGGGGGAATAGAAGTTCCAAAATATGCAGAGTACCTTCGAGTTATTTTTTCAGAACTTGAAAGACTGGCAAATCATTTTAACGATATTGGATTTATTCTTAACGATACAGGGTTTGCAGTTGGGGGAAGTATTGGAACAAGATTTAGAGAGCATATAATGCAACTGAATGAAGGGCTTGTCGGCAACAGGTTTTTACGCGGGGTGAATACAGTTGGCGGAGTAACAAAAGACATTTCTGAAGAATTAAAAAACCACATGGTTGAATTATTGGATCATTTAAGAAAAGAATTTGATGAATTTGTAGAGATTGCAGAGGATAATGAAACAGTTCTTAACAGATTGCAATATACAGGAATTTTGGAAAAAAGAATTGCTGAAGATCATGGAGTTGTTGGAATGGTCGCGAGAATGGTTGGAATTCATAAAGATGCACGAGTTCAATACCCCTATGCTGGATACAAATATCTTCATATCACTATGGCAACGCAGTCATCAGGAGATGTGTATGCACGATACCGATTAAGAATTCAGGAAGTACGAATGGCAATGGATATTATAAAACATGCTTTAGTTGCAATTAAGAAAGAAAAACCAGAATTAAGCGTTAAAGCAAAGCCTCTTGCTAAGAATGCTCTTGCAGTTGGAATAACAGAAGGATGGAGAGGCGAAATTGTGTACCTTGTTGCTACTGATGAAAAAGGAGAAATTAATCGAGTTGGTGTGAGGGATCCATCATTTCTCAACTGGCCAGTTGTGCCATTTGCTGTTGTTAAAAATATTGTTCCTGATTTCCCCCTTATCAATAAAAGTTTCAATCTTTCTTACTCAGGATTTGATAGATAATATATCTTTTCGCAAAGCCCCAAAACAGGTATAATCCGGTTATGATTTCTTCTTATCAGGAAGCTCGAGAATTTCTAGAATCTCTTATTAAGCCATATCAATCAGAACGGATTGAGGGAATTTCACCAGAGTATAATAATCCATTGGGGAGAATGACGTATCTTCTCAAATTATTGGGAGATCCTCATAAAAAATTTCCATCGGTTGTTGTGAGTGGTACCTCTGGTAAAACCTCAACAACCATTCTGACAGCAAGCCTTTTATCTGCAGCAGGCTATAGTGTCGGTCAAACCATTTCTCCTCACCTTCAGAAAATGAATGAGCGTATTGTTGTTGATGGAAAAGAAATTGCAGATGAAGAATTTTTTGCATTGGTAAATACTATTGTTCCGTTTGTCTCTCAAATGGAGCAGGAAGTAATTGGACCGCCTTCTTATTTTGAGGCACTCCTTGCTATGGCATTTCTTTATTTTGCGCAAAAAAAAGTTGATATTGTTATTGCAGAAGTTGGTTTGGAAGGGAAATTTGACGGGACAAATACGTTATCTCCTTTAGTTTTTGTGTATACAAATACGTCTTTGGATCACACCCAAATTTTGGGAGAAACAGTTGAGCAGATAGCTGAAGAAGGAGCATTTTCAATAAAAGAAAATATGACAGTTGTTAGTGGAATTACTCAACCATCGGTCATTTCTATTTTTGAAAAGTATGCAAAAAATGTATATACGCCACTTCTGCTTTTAGGAAAAGATTTTTCATACTCACTCAAAAAAAGTACCAAAGAGGAAGATGTGTTTGATTTTGAAGACGTGAAGGGAAAAATTTCTTCCATCAATGTTTCTCTCACAGGAGAGTATCAGGCGCAAAATGCTGTGTTGGCAATAGAAGCAGTAAGGCAGTTGGGAAAAAATGGTTTTCATGTCTCTGAAGAACAAATTCGCTTGGCGCTTAAAACATCATTTGTAGCCGGAAGATTTGAGAAAATTAGAGAAGGAATAATTCTTGATGGAGCTCATAATCCGGCAAAAATGCATGCATTTCTTTCTTCTTTGCAAACGCTCTATCCCAATACCAAAAAAATATTTGTTGTAGGATTTAAAAAAGGAAAAGATGCAAGAGAGATGCTTTTAGAAATCCAAAAGATGGCAGAGGTTATTGTTTTGACAGAATTTCAAAGTCTGAGTGACACAACAAAAAATACATCAATGTCTCAAGAGGAATTGCTTAATAGTTTGACACAAAAAGTTCAAACATCAGCAACGGTTGGTGAGGCATTGTCTCTGGCTGAATCCCTTGCGAAAAATACTCCAGAAAGTATGATTGTCATTACTGGGTCCTTATATCTTGTTGGGGAAGCAAGGCAACTATTATTGGCCGGCAGATGAGGTAGCCCGTGTTGGTTGAGAAGTCATTGCGTCAAGGCTAAGTGTCAGATTTGTTGCACTGTCTAATGCAGAGCCAATTTCTCCTTCCTGGACTACTTGTGTTTTTGGTAAGAATTTCAATTCTGTTGTTCCTTTTGCATTTGGAGCAATAGTATAGGTAATGGTGGCAACTGTGCCTGTGCCGCTTA
Organism: Patescibacteria group bacterium; assembly: GCA_035715145.1. GTDB lineage: Bacteria > Patescibacteriota > Microgenomatia > Levybacterales > UBA12049 > DASTLH01. The sequence goes on along the minus strand of DASTLH010000063.1, from coordinate 12,836 downwards.
TTGGGAGAGCTGTTGGCTGGACCCCGATGGCATAATTAATTTTTCCATTTTTTGGATCTACTGATTTTAATAGTTCAAGGGGTTTTACAAAAAATGTTCCAGGTAAGACTGCAACATTGGTCAAAACAGCTGGATCATACACAATTTCAAATTGGACTCCATTTACTTGATTGGTTTTGGTGTCAATCATAACTGACACGCTATTGGTAGCGCTTTGAGAGCTAGGTGTCTGAACCAAGGAAAGTAAGGTGTGTGCATATGCAGGTTTTGTTGTAGGGGTTGGAACTTGCATAACAGTTGTTTTTTCTGCTGGTTTTGGTGTTTGTTTGATTGCCAAGAATAATAATCCTCCGGCAAGAATGGCAAGAACAAAAATAAGAAGAGCGGTTCTGATGGGGAAATGAGCTGACGGCATCGGCGAAGAAGGCTCCTGAGTTGGTGGTGTTGCAGGAGGAGTTGGCGTTGTCGGTTCTACTGGTGGAGTAGGTGGGACAGTAGTCTCTGGTATTGCTGTTGTTGGGAGATCAGGATGTAATTGTGTTGGTGTAGTCTCTTCCATATATCTATAGTAGAAGCATTTTTTCTATTTGTAAAGAGTTTCTATTCTCCAGTAGGTCCGTCACCGTTTCCTTCAGGGTTATTGCTCTGTTGAAGTGCTTGAAGACCAAGAAGCCAGTAATTAATATCTACTCCATCAATTGTTCCATCATCATTGATATCGGTAATGACATTACCTGCTTTGCAGGTAGACCCCGAAGCCTTTGCCCCATAACAATCAGTAATGGCATAAAAGTCGGTAATATCCATTACATTGTAGAGAAGGGCAGTATCTCCTGCAATTAAGTTTACAGAGGGGATCTGATTGGTTGTTTGAGCAGTAATGGTAATAGCTTTATTCCCTTGAGAATCAAGTACCTGTTTTCGTAAATATCCAGAGGTTTTGATAAATATTTGATAACTGTCTGTTGGAAGAGTTGTTCCAATGTCTACTTTGCTGTTGAGGAAAAATCCATTGTTGCTGTTAAAGAGTATCGAAACATTTTTGTTGTCATAAACTGGGGTAACATTGGGTTGAGTTGGATCAACATTTTTTGCATAAATAGAAATATGAGCTGTTCGAGTTGGGTGTTTGGGACTTAAATTCCCTCCTGTTCCAATTCCTGGAAGTTTTGCTGCCACATTTAAAAAGGTATGAGGAACTGGTGCCGAAGTTGGTGTTGGTGTAGGTGTATTTTGAGGTCCTGAGGTTGGTGTTGGGGTCGGCGTATTTTGAGGACATGTTTGTCTTGTTGGATCACAAACACAATACATCATCGTATTTCTTGGAAGACCAGCGTTAAGACCATTTATTGCACACTGGGTTTTTGCTGTATTAGATGAGTAAAACACTGTCCCACAAGCACTTCCATTTGTTAGATCACAGTACCCCTGTCCGGTAGAGCCTGTACAGGTTCCATAAGAAGGACTTGCATTTTTTGAACAGCAATAAATAGCTGTTCCTCGTGCCAAAGATGCATTTGTTCCATTAATGGCACATTGGTTATTTGGTGTTGCTTCCTGGTAAAAAACAACATTTCCTGAGGGGACAGAGGTAACACATGTCCCTTGACCGGTTGAGCCAGTACAGGTGCCATACGTTGTTGCAAGGGATTGTTGGGGAGTAATGAGTAAAGCAAAAAGGAGAGTGGTAAAAATAATAAAAACTTTTTTCATGACTCACTTTATGGTAGAGGCAATCTTTTCGAATGTCAATAAATTTATCGAGCGACAAAGACAGTGAGGACTACTGCCACAAGAGCAAACAATAAGATGCTTGCTGCAAAAAGGGGTTGTTCATAAAACGTAGGAAAATGATGTTTTAATGAGGGATTTTTTTGAATTTTTTTGACTGATTTTCTCTTTGGCATATATCCATGATACTGATGTTTTTAAATCGTTGTCAAGGGCTGTTTTTGTCTTACTCTCCGACAGGTCCGTCGCCGTTTCCTTCGGGGTTATTTGTTTGTTGAAGTTGCTGAAGACCAAGAAGCCAGTAGTTAATGTCAATTCCGTCAACAACACCGTCATCATTGATATCTGTAATGACGTCTCCTGCTTTGCAGGTAGATCCGGAAGCTTTGCTTCCATAACAATCAGTGATGGCATAAAAGTCAGTAATATCCATAACGTTGTATAAAAGAGCAACGTCTCCTGCAATAAGCTTTACAGAGGGGATTGTGTTGGTTTTTTGTTCAGTAATGGTAATAGCTTTGTTTTCTTGTGCGTCCAGCACCTGCTTTCTCAAATATCCAGAGGTTTTAATAAATATTTGATAACTTCCTGTTGGAAGAGTGGTCCCGATATCTGCTTTTGGATTAGTAAAGAATCCATTATTAGCATTGAATAAAACGGTAAGTGTTTTGTTGTCATAAACAGGAGTAACATTTGGTTGGGTTGGATCAACATCTTTGGCATAAATGCTCAGGTGAATTGTTCTGGTTGGATGTTTGGGACTTAAATTACCGCCGATTCCGATTCCTGGAAGGCGGAGGGCAAGGTTAAGGTACGTGTGAGGGACTGGTGCAGAAGTTGGTGTTGGTGTGGGCGTGTTTTGAGGCCCTTGGGTCGGGCTGAGTGTTGGCGTTGGCGTATTTGTTGGAGGAGTTGTACAGTCTGGCATTGTTGTTGAGACGTCAGGAGTACTGTAGCCTGTTGTGATGCCACCACCTCCAAGAGATCCTGGAATTCCTCCAGTTATTTTTGCGGCAAAATAGCCTCCTGTTGTACTAAATCCCGGATCTCCACCAGATCCACCATCTTGATGACCTCCATAAGGAGGAATTGTTGTTGAAAGGACTTTACTCCAGATGGGTTGCATATACCAATGTCCGTCATGGTCATAAACAATATTAAACGTTGAGTCATTGTGGGGATTGTTCCAGGATAGTGTTACCACTGGTTTGCCGTTGGTACATACGGCACTGACATGAAGATCAATACATTGCATTGTTCCAAAATGTTGGCAATCATAGGGGTCGGCAAAGGACTGTTGTGTGGTATGGTGTGCAAGAAAAACAAGAATCAAAAAAGAGGTTACAGCAAGAGCAAGTGGGAATAATTTTTTCATTACTTCTATAGTATGCATCTTGAGAAATAAAGTCAATAAACTCCCCCTTTTCAAACGGTAATTTTGCTGGTACACTTTTTTGTATGATTTTATCCGACAGAGATATTAAAGCTTCACTTCAAAAACGACGAATCGTTATTACCCCCAAACCAGATTTCACAACACAACTTGGCAGTTGCTCTATCGACTTACGACTTGGCGACACTTTTCGAGTTTTTGATCATTCCAGATTTCCTTTTATAGATCCATCAAAAAAAGATTTTTCTAATGAAATTACAAAGGTGGTACGGGTGAAAAAAGGAGAAAACTTTATTATGCAGCCAGGAGATTTTGTTTTGGCAGTAACGCTTGAAAATGTCAAAATCCCAGCAGATTTAATGGGACGGCTTGAAGGACGAAGTTCTCTGGGGCGGCTTGGTTTGGTTGTTCATAGTACTGCATCAACTTTTGATGCTGGGTGGGATGGAAAGCCTGTTTTGGAATTGGGCAATTTGGGAAGAATGGCAATTTCTCTGACTCCTGGTATGCGCATTTGTGCCATGACTTTTGAGGAGCTTACTTCTCCCGCAGAAACGCCATACACCAGTAAAAAATTTGCAAAGTATAAATTTCAGCATGCGCCAGAAGAAAGTAGAATTCACGAAGAAAAATGAAACACCACGTTGCCTTTGATCTTGCGTTTACCAGAAATACATACGGTGGAAAATATTATTCATTTGAGGGAATAGACGGATCCGGTAAAACAACACAGGCAAAGCTTTTGGCTGAATATTTTCAAAAACAAGGCAAAGAAGTTGTCTGGACAAAAGAGCCAACAGACGGAGAAGTTGGACAGCTTATTAGAAAAATTTTAAGAAAAGAATTAGTTGTTCCACCACTGTCGTTGCAATATTTATTTTGTGCAGATAGAGCAATCCATTTGCAGGAAGTGGTGATACCAGCGCTCAAAGAGGGGAAAATAGTTATTTCAGACAGAAGTCTTTGGTCATCAATTGCCTATGGCATGACTGACCTGGGCTTGCCTGATAACGAGCGGGAGAGACTTTTGATAACATACAATTTATTGTCTTTATACGGTGGGTATTTAATTGCCGATACAACATTTTTGCTCAGATTGCCCTATGATGTTGCTGTCTCACGAATTGATACCCGCGGCAAAGAAAAGTCGCTGTATGAGATATCAGAAAAATTAAAAGGGATTGAAAAAGCATACGAGTGGATGGGAAGAGAATTTCCCGATGCAATAACAATTGTTGAAGGAGACCACCATCATAGCCCAGAGCAGATTCATGAAAAGGTAATTGCATTATTATGATTTTAGGACCACAAAAATTACTTGAATTAGTAAAAGAAATAAAACTGGTAGAAGATTTGTCAGAGCGTGAATTAACTAATCCCGAAGGGGCAGGATTTGATTTGCGCTTGGGTGAAGTGTACAAAATTTCAGGAGATGCTTTTTTGGGAGAAACAGAGAGAAAAACTGCAGATATTGAGCTTGTGCAGGAATATACAGAAGGGGAGAAGAAAACAATTGTTTTAAAGCCAGGGGACTATTTTCTTGTTTCAACGATAGAAAAGGTGAATATGCCTATTTTCCTTACGGCAAATTTTAAACCCCGGACAACAACTTTCAGAAGCGGTTTGTTTCTTCGCACGGGTAATGTTGCTCCAGGATACTCAGGTAAATTGACTTTTGGTTTGAAAAATGAAGGGCCAATTGAGGTCACCATAGAAATGGGTGCCAGGTTTGTCCATATGCAGGTTGAAGAAGTGTTGGGTGAAGGCAATCAATATCGAGGCCAATGGCAAGGGGGACGTGTCGCCGCAACAGAGAAAGAAGTTCAGGTCTAATCTATGAAATTTTCAAAAAAACATCTATCAGAGATTCCCGTTGAAGAGGCACATGGGGGAAGTGGTTCCCGTCAAATGCTTTTTAATCCTCAAGCAGCAGAAAGTAGTAAATGGGAGGCTGTGACAAAGGGGTTTTTGCCTGGTGGAGCCATGTTTGACTGGCATAAACATGAAGAAAGTGATGAGATGTTTATTGTCACCTGCGGAACAGGGAAGTTTTTCTGTGAAGATGAAGAGACGTCGTATAAAACAGGAGATGTTATTTTAGTGAGAGCAAATACTCTGCACAAAATTTTTAATGATTCACAAGAGACTACAGAGGGATTTTTTATCCGCGTGAGAATCTAAGATATAGTCCGATATCATTGAGTATATTGTCACTTTTTTAAATCTTTGCTACTGTAAGTACCATGGCAGACCAACATCAGGAATTCCAATACCTCAATTTACTCCAGGAAGCGCTTGGTCATGGCAGCAAAAAAATAGACCGTGGAACAGATATTAAATTGTTTAGTCTTTTTGGCAGACAAACTCGATATGATTTATCAAAAGGGTTTCCGCTTCTGACAACAAAAAGAGTTTACTGGAAAGGAGTTTTGCATGAGCTATATTGGTTTATGTCAGGCCAGACCAATATAAAGTATTTGGTAGATAATAATGTTCACATCTGGGACGATTACCCCTATAAAATTTATGCAGGAAGAGCAGAAAAAGGAGAATTAGAGCCTTTGACTAAAGATGAGTTTGTCGCAAAAATAAAAGACGATAGTGATTTTGCCAAAAAACATGGCAACCTGCCAAGAATTTATGGGGAAATGTGGCGTCATTGGCCAACCAGAACCACCAGAACAATCGACCAGCTCAAATGGGTGATGCAGGAATTAAAAGACGATCCTGATGCAAAAAATCTTATCGTTAGCTCATGGAACCCAGAATACCTTTACACCATGGCAACGCATGAGGATGCAAGCAGATTCCCAATTTGCCACAATATGTACCAAATTAGCCAAAGAGATGGAAAACTTTCTTTGCAACTCTATCAAAGAAGTGCAGATCTATTTTTGGGAGTTCCATTTAATATCGCAAGCTATGCACTTTTGACAATGATTTTGGCAAAAATTGCAGGATATGAGCCAGGGGAATTTATCCATACTTTTGGGGACGTTCATGTCTATGAAAATCACAAAGAGCAAGTTGAAGAACAGCTAACGCGTGTCCCTAGACCATTTCCAAAAGTCAGGTTTACTCATGATTTTTCAAGCCTTGAGGAATTTAAACCAGAATATGTTGAGCTTTTGGAGTATGACCCGTATCCTATGATGAAGGCAGAATTAACTGTAGCTGGTGGATTATATGATCCAGAGACCGGAAAAATGGCTGTATGACAGATCAACAGGACGTGCTAGCAGGAGCAGGGATAATTGTTTTTAAAAACGATACGGTTTTACTGGTGCGACACAAAGAAAATGCCAGCCACCTGACTGGTTTGTATGGAATTCCTGCCGGGACAATTGCCTCGGGAGAATCAGAACAACAAACTGCAGTTAGGGAACTTCGGGAAGAAACAGGACTTCTTACCTCAGAGGATGATTTAGTAGAATATCCTGAAAATTTTTATATCGCTGACATTGAAAGAAAAGAGGGAATGAGAAAATGTTCTCTGAGAGTATTTATTTGTCATAATTACGAAGGGGATATTGAATCTCTTAATGAAACAGTTCCTGAATGGATTTCTCTTTCTGATTTGACGTCCTATCCCTTGTTGCCAAATGTGCAGCAAATGGTCACCGATGCCAAAAAATACGAAGAAGAAGAGTAATCTCTTTTACTCTGCATCAACAACTCGTCCTTCAATTCCTTCTATTATTTGTCTAGTGTCTTCAATTGGTCTAGGGGAAGGAGTTGCAAGTCTTGCTTGTTTAAGAGCTGTAAAAATTGCTGTTTGTTTTGTGCTGGGAGAAAACCCGTACAAAAATGTGTGAACAAGAAGTTCTTGTGCATCATCAAGAGTATGTAGTGTGCCATTTTCTTTCGCATCTTTTAACAGACTTTCAATATTTTGCGAAAACGATTCTGGGTGTTGCATCACTTGAGCAATGTTTGCACGAGTCAAAAGCATTGCGGTAAGCATTCTTTGTGTAATAGCGTATTTTTCTTTATTAGCTGTAGGAAGTGAAAGGCTTGCTAAAATATTTGCTGAAAGCGCATTTGTCTGTAATAAATCAATTGCTGCTTGAGAATCGTTGCCGTGTTGGGTTCGTTGCTCAAGCTGTCTCATATAAGCAACGGCATCAATAGTATCTGCAATTCTATCCTCAATTGAGTGAAGGTCTCTTCCCAGAAGTTTATCTTTCATCTCTGTTCTTTTTTCTTTTTCTCTATTTTTTCTTCTGAGTATTCTTCTGAGTGTTCTGGGTCCATGAAGTTCTTCTTTTATTCTGGCAATAAATGTGTGATCTGATGGAGTTAATCCTCCTAAATCAGCTCTTCTCACATCTTTTGCAAATTGTCCATCTGTTAGATGGAAGCGAAGATATTGGGTAAGCTGGGGAACATACGTTCCAATAAAAATAGCAGCATTTAATGCACTTTGTTCTCGAGTTGCTTTTTCAGGGAAAAGTCTTCTTCCAGAAAGAGAAGGTACTGAAGGAGTATTTTCGCGCAAAATAAGTGATCGTTCGTCTTTCATTATTTGAAGCATTATATCGTTTTGTCAGTGTGAGTACAAATGATCTCTTGCTAAAAAACTTGGTAATTCGTTATTATTGATACTGTTATGTATCACCCACACATTAGTATTTTTGCCGCAATGTCAGAAAATAGAGTGATAGGAAATGGCAACGTTATTCCCTGGCATATTACTCCAGATTTGAAACGTTTGAGTCAGAAATGTCAACAACACACAGTCATTTTAGGGAGAAAAACGTATGAGTCTATGGATTATTATTATGGGAAATATAATAAAGAGCTTCCTGGAAAACACTATATTATTATTACTTCAGACAAATTGTATTCACCATCTCGCGCCAATACCTTTGTTGTTCACTCCTTTGAAGAAGCACTTCAAAAGGCAAAAGAAATAGAACCTGACGAGATTATTATTGCCGGAGGACAGCGGGTTTTTACTGAGTCACTTCCATTTGTTGACAGGCTCTATTTGACTCTTGTTAAAGGAAATTATGAGGGGGACGCATTTTTTCCCGATTACAGTGAATTTACTAAAGTGGTAGAGAAAGAGGATCAAACATATAAGGAGTATTCCTACACATTCCTCACTCTAGAAAGGTAAAAAAATACCTCAATGTATTGTCAAAACTCATTGTTGACATTGTTTATAAAAGTCTTATAATCAGATACTACAAGATGACAACTTCTTTAGAACGCGCTCCTCAATTATCTCTTCCGGAGATGGGAAAATCTATTTTGGGTCCAGGAGATCCACAACCAGAAACAGTTTTACACTTTTTCCATAGAACCCCAAAACCATTGGAAGGCAGAGCTGCTTTTTTGGCTCAAATGAGAGAAGGTTGGCAGGTTGCGCAGTCCAGTCCTGTGTTGACTCAGTGGAGTAGTGTTGCTGCAGACCAAATTAATGAATACGTTGCTCAGCGAGCAGATAAGGAAGCCGTGAGAGACGCACAATTGATTGCAGCTGTTGCAAGAGGAGAGGCAAGCATCGTTGTTCCACGAACATGGAAAAGGCCGTGGCCAGCGTATTCACAGCGATTAAAAAAGCCAGAAGAAAGAGCACAGTACCAACAGCAAGCTAGAGAAGCAATGTTAGCTATTGCAGGGCTTGGACTTGTTGGCTATCAAAAAATTCTTCTTTCTAATAGATCTTTGGAGTTGGATAAAGAGCTTTCACGAGTACGAGACGTAATGAATACTCTCAGAAGAGCAACTCCAAATGTTTTGATTGGAGCAGGTGTTGCAACAATTCCTGTTCCTCTTCCAACATCTGCTCCTCTTATTGGACTGGGGAAGCTTCTAAAAAGAACTCTTGCTGCAACTGATGTGTTGTTTGAGGGTGAGTGGCGTCGTGTGGATGACGGGGTAGACGGGTTTAAAGGTGCGTGGAAACAACTCAAACAACTGACTGCAGAGGGAGCATTTGGACGAAGAACTGCGCCTCAGATAGAAGTGAGTGAATTGAGAACTACTCGTTCTGGTGAAACAAGAGAAGTGAAAAAACGATATAAGCTCAATCTCAAAGGAGGAAAAAGAAGAAGTATTGACAGAATGGTAACGTTATTCACTGAGTTGCAAACACCTGAGGAAATGAGAGAGTCTTTGGGCTCAATGGCATACTATGATGTCACGCTTGCTGCTCTGAGACAGGAAAAAGAAGCAACAAGACAAAGGAGGAAAGCTCGACGTTAAGTCTATCTTGACAACGCTCAAGAAAAGCTTATAATCAGCTATTACTAATATGGGACAAACAGCAATAGAAGCACCACGATTAACTCTTCAACAGCGCTCAGACGCTCTAAACCAGCAAATTGCCGCTGCAAGGGAAAACCCTCTTGGACAAGGAGAAAAAACACGACGAGGATTTTGGGATTTTGCTCGAGGAACAGCAAGCTCATTTGGTACCTCTGGTATCCCTCCGGCAGCTGTCTCTACTGGATTTGATGTTTTGACATTTCTTTCTGCTACCTATTTGATTCCAAAAAAGGGATATGACATTGTCAGAGACAGAAAGCCGATTAAGCCACCAAAACCTAATGTTGCAGAGAGATTTTGGATGAGTATGCAAAACGTTGTGTATAACTCAGAGCGAATGAATAGAGTAGTTGATGATTGGCAGCTTCGAGAGAAAGTACGATTGCAACAGCGTCTCTTGCAAGATATTCAAGATCAGGAACGGGCAAAGCTGAGTATGATTGGTCTTACTGCATCAACCGCGTTTGTGAGAGGAGCCCTTTTAGCACTTTCAGAAGTTCCTCATACCAGTGATGGACTTGCTGGTTTTGGTGAAGAAGTTGCACAAGTTGTTCATACCAATTTTGCAGCATTAGGAGAAGCTACTCAAGCTGTTGTTCATGACCCTCGACTTGCTCTTATTCCAGCAGCAGTTGTTGGGGCAGTTGGAACAGTAGCAGGACTTAATTACCTTATTGGTAAAAATGCAACTAGTGCAGCTCAAACCAGACTAAATCTTCTTCCAGGGGAAGTGGAAGAATATAAAAGGACATTTGATGAAACTGATTTAAACATTTTTGAAAAAGGTGCACACGAGTTGGGCAGAAGACTTCGTCCGATTGGCAAGTTAGCAGATGGTGCAATGGAGAGAATTGCTCCAGCTTTACGAAGAACACTCAACAGGTTTGATTCTGACCCTACAAATGACAACTAATGTTGACGCTTTTACGCAAGCGCTCTACCACATTTTGGTTTTGACAGCCTACCCTCAAGAAAAAATACAGGATTTTCTCAACCAGACAACGCTTACTGCTTATACAGAGAGCGCATTAGATTTAGCTGAGAGTTTGAAAGAGGAGGAGAGAATTTTGTTTGTTAAGCAAATGGAAGGCAAATCTGGCCTTGAAGTACGACAACTTCTTATTGAAAAGTTTGGGGTTGAAACACTCAATAGTGCTTTTGCACAAAACCTTGAAAGTACCCTGAGGCGCTTTATTGACCATGTTTCTTCAACTGCAACAGAAGAACAGAAAAAAATCTTTGATGAAATCCTCCAGACATATCTTCAAGCGATCTCAGTTTAAAGGTTCCTGAATTGACTCTAGACCAACTATAGGGTATAATCCAGCCAATATGGCACTGAGTGAGACACTTTCTTTTTTAGTCGGAAATGCACCCGCACGTTCTGCTGGTTTAAAAGTTTGGGAAACACCGGAAATTGATGGTTCGTTTCCTCTTCTTGTTTCGGTGGCCGTACGAAGACAGGCTCAATATCTTGATGGAGTACATGCAGCACAACAATCTTCTCATCGAGCACTCAATAGTCGTGGAAGCTTTGTTGTAAGGGAGGCCATCCTAGCAGGAGATTCAGCAGATATTACAAGGAGACTTTCACAGGGATTGACTGCAAAAAGAAGAACGCCACAGGAGGGACGAGGTGTCTCTCAAAGTGCAGTAGAGACATATGCTGCGTATGAAGATGTTGATGCTCATGTTCAGGTACAGGAAAGAGAGTTACAAAACGCAGTTGCTCTTCATTTTGATAGTCTTTCTTCTCAGAGTTCATTAGCCCCCCAATGGGAAAGATATAGGCATGATGTTGCAGCAGTTCTTCATGCAGGGCAGGGCCTTGAAGATGCTTATGCACAAGAGCACCGATTGTTGGGAAGATTGACAAGAAATCTTTTTGGAGTATTGATTCCCGTGACAAAAGATGAGGGAGTAAGTGCCCGCCAAGAAGTTAAAAGGTATCGAAAAGGTGTTATGAAGGAGAGGCAGGTTCCTTCAGAACTTTTTGCTACAAAACGCTTATTTACTACAGAAGAAACAGAAATGACTGTCTCAGATTTGTGGTTTTTAAATAACGGAATAGTTGACACAAAAGATCCACAGTGGGAAGAGACTATTACAAACTTTATGCACAGAGCTGGTGTTATTCAGCTTCCTCGAATTGACGTTTTGGCAAAAAATGCATGGGCTCGAATCTTTGGTGGGGAAAGCAGTTCTAATACCGTTATGAGAGTTGCTTTGCCTTTTATGCCTGTCAGGCAGCTGATGCAGGCACGAGCAGCAGTAGCCGTTGCAAATGGAGTTTTATCTCGGGAATATGGCTCAGAGACTGCTGATTCCTATACCGTTTACCGAGCTTTGTCTCAAAGACAGAGTGCGCTAGACAAAGAAGCAGCGATTTTAGAAGATTTTTCAGGCGCTGATGAACATAAAATTACTCCTCAACCAGTGAGAAATGCCTACATGAGACATATCAGTAAGCCATTAGTTAACCGGTTAGCAGCTGTTACGGCCCGTTTCTCCCTTTGACAGGAGAAAGATTATTTATAATAATTGAGTATGGATACAAAATTTCAACTTAGCCTCACATTTGATGATATTCTTCTTCTTCCAGATTATGCTGATTTTTCCCGCTCAGACATCACATTTTCAACAAAACTGACAAGAAATATTTCTTTGACAACCCCTTTAGTTTCCTCACCTATGGATACTGTTACTGAGTCAGAATTGGCAATCGCTTTAGCAGAGCTTGGTGGTATTGGAATTATTCATAGAAATCTTTCTATTTCGCACCAAGCAGAAGAAGTAAAAAAAGTACGCTCAAAAAATTTGCTGGTAGGAGCAGCAGTTGGCGCAAGTAACGGGTTTGAAGAACGGGTAAAAGCATTAGTTGATGCAGATGTATCAGTGTTGTTGGTAGACAGTGCTCATGGGTATACAAAAGGCGTTATTGAGACAACAGCATATATTAAAAAGCATTTTCCAAAAATAGATGTGATTGCCGGAAGCATTGCTACGGCAGATGGCGCACAGGCACTTATAGAAGCTGGAGCAGACGGATTGCGAGTTGGCATGGGACCAGGAGCAATTTGTACTACCAGAATTATTTCCGGAATGGGTGTTCCTCAGGTTACTGCCATTTTAGAAACAGTAAGGCAAGCAAGCAAAACAGGAATTCCTGTTATTGCTGATGGAGGGATTAAATATTCTGGAGATATGGTAAAAGCACTGGCACTAGGAGCATCAACTGTTATGATGGGAAGCTTTTTTGCTTCAACAGCAGAGGCACCAGGGAAAAAAGTTATTTTAACAAAAGAACATGTTCCAGCACGTTTTAAGAGTATTCTTCATGAAGAAAAAAATGAATATGTCTTCAAAGAATATCGTGGTATGGGGTCAATTGGTGCCATGCAAAAAGGGGCTGCCATTAAATCTGAAGATGAGTTTC
>DASTLH010000062.1:0-2971 GCA_035715145.1 Patescibacteria group bacterium | reverse complement strand
TTAGTGAATGAAATGCCAATTGAGCATTACTTTTCTGGTCCAATTGCAAAGGCAACATACATGAAACCATTAGAAGTAACAGATACTGTTGGTAAATATGCAATTACTGTGAGAGTTGCTGGCGGTGGAAATTCAGGTCAGTTAGATGCTTTAATCCATGGTATTTCCAGAGCACTTTCTGCACTTGATGTTGTAAAATTTAGACCAGCATTAAAAGCTGCAGGTCTTTTGACACGAGATCCACGAACAAGAGAAAGAAGAAAAGTAGGAACTGGTGGAAAAGCACGACGCAAGAAACAATCACCAAAGCGTTAATCTCCAATTTAGTTTTTCTTCAGATCTGATAATTAGTATTTTATATTTCTTATTGTAAAATGTAATTTCTTCTGTTATAGTATTTCTCATGGCAACAAAAACACCTGCTAAAAAGACAGCAAAGAAACCCGTTAAAAAAACAGAAGTCATGAAACTGGCACAACCTCAAGCAAATGTTGCTGGTAAACAAATGACAAAAGAACAACTTATAGCACTTCTTAAAAAACCTCAAATCTTTATTCCAATTGGCGTTTTGATTGCCATTGTATTAGTGTATCTTCTAAGAAGTTGGTTTGTTGTTGCATCAGTGAATGGACAATTTGTTTTTAGACCTGCATTTGAAGCGCAACTTGAGAAACAAGCAGGAAAACAAACGCTTGATACAATGATTACCCAAATGTTGGTAGAGCAATATGCTGCTAAAAAAGGTGTAGAAGTAAGTCAATCAGAAGTTGATACAGAAACAAAGACAATAAATGCACAACTTGCAAAACAAGGACAAACACTTGATGAAGCTCTTGCAGCACGAGGAATGAGTAAATCTGATTTTGATGAACAAATAAAACTTCAAAAATTGATGCAAAAACTTTTAGGAAACGATATTAAAGTTTCAGATAAGGATGTTCAGGATTATATTGATAAAAATAAAGATTCTCTTCCAGCTGGAGAGTCTGACGCACAGATTCAAGCTACGGTACGACAGCAGTTAGCTCAACAAAAGCTTTCAACACAAGCGCAAGCTTTAGTTCAGAAATTGCAGGCACAGGCACATATCTCTTACTTCATTAACCTCTAAAAAGGAATTATACTTCGATCGTTTCTTTACTTTCAATTTTTTTAAAGTCGATTCCTTGTGATTCAAGATACCCTGCTATCCATTCATACACTGTTCTTCGTGATTCGTCTTTGAGCATATAATCATGAATCGGAATAACTACTTTTGGTTTTAATTTTATTGCCAACTCTACAGCAGCGGTCGTGCTTCCCCACGGTGCTGTGATAGGGAGAGCAAGAATATCAGAAGAATTGCTAAAGGAATGGGAATCTCCCGGGTGGGTCAATTTTCCCCCCACTGTTACCATAATATTTTGTCCAGGATTTCCTCCCCAAACTTTTTCATGAGGCACTTTTTCAACTGAAATATAATCATCACCTTTATCTGTTGCCGTTAGATTCTTGTTTGCAAGTTGCGAAACAACAGAGGAGGTCGTAATGATTTTTATCTGCGGATTGTGCCAAACGATTTTCTCAACAAGAGGAAGTGAAAAATGATCCATGTGTTCATGCGTTATAAGGAGATATTCAAGAGGTGGAAGTTTTTCAACGATTAATGTCCCTTCGCTATAATTTCCAGGGTCTATAAGCGTATTTTTCCCTGAGTCCTGGACAAGAAGACAGGAATGGTTAAATTTGGTGATTTTCATTTGTTTCCCATAAATTGCCAACAATTTTTTTCTGGATCTAAAAAGGTACAGACGTATATTTGGTTTTCTTCAGTAGCAAAGGGGGCAAGTTCTGGTTTGCAAACAATTTCTGCTTTATCTTTTATTTTTTCGTACCATTTTTCAACAGAATCTACATATATATTAAAAATATGTCTAAATGGTTCTTTGGCTACTCCTTTTACTTCAGAATGTTTTCCGATCCACACCTTCCATTCTCCATTCACAGTAAATTTGTATCCATAATCATTTGGAATATCTAGTTTTTGGTCTAATGGAAGTTCTAAAACATCTTGGTAAAATTCCATGAGCTTGTCTGGATTTTCAGAGTAAATAAGAATTCTATAATGAGAAAACATAGTACTATTTTATAGTGGATTAAGGAATGATGCAATCTGTTTGTGTCGGGAGGCCGGGAATCGGACCCGGGTCGCACGACCCCCAGCCGCGCATTCTACCATTAAACCACCCCCCGTAAAAATAAAAAATATACCTTTTCTTGTAGGTCAAGATAAAGGTTCGTAAAAAATTTGAGACAGTTTGTTCTATTGTATTTTATCACAGAATTGTTAAGATAGGTGTACTTGTATGGCAAAAAATTCTACCCCTAAAACAACAGGAGCCGCTCCTGATGCTGATTCAGAAAAGAAAATGGAAGCTGTTCGCATGGCGATGGAGGCAATTGAAAAACAATATGGTCGAGGCTCCATTATGCGTTTTGGAGAAGCAGCGCAAAAGTTGGATATTTCTGTTGTCTCAACCGGATGTCTCCCTTTAGATTTAGCACTTGGAGTCGGTGGTTTACCACGAGGAAGAATTATTGAAATCTACGGACCAGAAGCTTCAGGAAAAACAACTATTTGTCTCTCTGTTATCGCTCAAGCTCAAAAGCATGGTGGTGTCGCTGCTTTTATTGATGCAGAACATGCTCTTGACCCAATGTGGGCACAAGTAGTCGGGGTAAAACTTGATGAACTGCTTATCTCCCAGCCAGACACGGGAGAACAAGCGTTAGAGATTGCAGAGAGTTTGGTTCGCTCTGGTGGAATTGATGTCTTAGTTATTGATTCTGTTGCAGCATTGGTTCCAAGAGCAGAAATTGAAGGAGAAATGGGAGATGCAATGGTAGGGCTTCAAGCAAGATTGATGTCTCAGGCTTTAAGGAAATTGACAGCAGTTATATCAAAATCAAAAACAGTTGTCATTTTCACCAA